>QHPG01000133.1 GCA_003219005.1 Verrucomicrobiota bacterium | reverse complement strand
CTGCTGATGGCGGCAATCGCCTATTATGTTCTGCAGCGCACCATCATCGCCAAGGAAGGGCGCAGATCGATTCTCGCCCAGGCTATTGGCACCGATTGGAAAGGGAAACTTTCTCCGGTGCTCTACCTCGCCGCGATTCCGCTCGCGTTTGTGAGCGCCTGGATTGCCGGCGGATTGTATGTTTTCGTCGCGCTTCTTTGGTTGATCCCTGATCCCCGAATTGAGCGGGAAATTGAGAAGCGCGAAGAGTGAGCAGCGGCAGTCTTGATTGCAGAATGTGGCGTCTGGTGTTGTGTCATGGCATATGATCAAAGGCAGCGAAATCCGTAAGGCGGATTATCCGATCGAAAAGCTTCTGATCGATCGCTGGTCGCCGCGTGCGATGTCGGGCGAAGAAATTTCCGGAGAGGAATTGATGCGACTCTTTGAAGCGGCGCGTTGGGCGCCGTCATCATTCAACGCGCAGCAATGGCGCGCGCTTTACGCTCGTCGCGGGACGGAGCATTGGCAGACGTTCTTCGATCTGCTTGTCGATGCGAACAAAGCTTGGGCGAAGAACGCTGCCGTTCTCGTCGTATTCATTTCGCGGAAGTTTTTCGATCATAACGACGAGCCGTCGGTCACGCATTCGTACGATACCGGCGCAGCGTGGGAGAATTTCGCCCTGCAAGGCTTTCACCAGGGTCTGGTGGTACATGGAATGGAAGGATTCGATTACGAGCGAGCGCGTAAAGAACTTCAAATTCCCGATGAGTTTCAAGTCGAAGCGATGGCCGCAGTCGGCAGACCCGGACCGAAAGAATCTCTGCCTGAAAAATTGCAGGCACGCGAAAGCCCAAACGATCGGCGGAAACTTTCTGAAAGCGTTTTCGAAGGTCCTTTTCACGCAGGCAAATAAGGCGTGCAAAATTTTATCGCATCCCGTTACCATAGTCGCAATGACCATGCTCAATCCTGCGAAGCGCATGCGAAGCAGGACGAAGGGCGGTTCAAGCCTCAATAGGAATTCAGCCTAACGAGCGTCGATTCGGGCGGAGCGTAATGGCGATCAGTCACAGCACCACGGTTCCGCGCAGTATTTCCACGGCATAGCCGCCTACGCGGACGTTGGTAACGCGCTCGCCTTCGCGGGTTGCTCGGACGTACATTTCACTTGGGCGACGGCACTCGATTCCTTGGCGAATCAGCACCTGCTCATCACTCTTTGCGACTTCGTGTTGAACCATCCAACTGGCCGCGCAGCCGACCGCCGATCCTGTGGCAGGGTCTTCGCCGCCGTAGAAAAACATTCGAGCTCGAGCTTCTAGCCGGCCTTCGCCGCGTTGAGGGCAGAGAAAGTAGAAAAAGTTGGCGCCGGAATTCTTCAGAAATTCCGCTGCCTGAGCGTAACTAAACTTCAAATCGGACAGTGCCTGTTGATTGCGGAATGGCACGATCGTGAAGGTCAATCCTGTTGAGACGGCCTGTATGGACCATTCCGAAGAAATCTCGTCCACAGCAATGCCAATGACGCGAGCGACCTCGTCTCGAGAAAATGTGGTTCGAAATTCGGGATCGCGTTGGCGCATTTCACCGAACACCTGACCGTCCACTCGATTATCGGCATTCGCCGAGTTCGGCTTGAAGCACACGGGAATTTTCCCGGCTTTCAAATCGAGCGTGATCTGAGGAGATCTGTTTGAATTGGCCTCCGACGCATACAAATACAGTGCCGTGCCAAGTGTCGGATGTCCCGCAAATGGCAACTCCTCCTCGACCGTGAAGATGCGGACTTTCTTTCCTTCCCGAGCTTCCGTGGCGGCATCGCGCGGCAGAATGAACGTCGTCTCCGAAAGATTCATCTCCCGCGCCAAGGCTTGCATCTCGCTGTCACTCAATCCTCGCGCGTCGGTGAAAACCGCCAGCGGATTACCCGCCAACGGGGTCTGCGTGAATACGTCAAGCTGAACGAATTCGTAACTGCGGTCCGGCATGAGAAAACCTGTGTCCCAAAACATGCAAGAGGGACATTGATTTGTCGCGTGGCGAATTCGTAAAGCAGAGACGCGCTGCTAGATCGTGCAAAGGATACTTCCAAGTTTTGATTGTCCGCACGCACGCGTAGAATGCGGATGTGACAGACGACGAGCGAGACGAACAATTTTATCGCGACACGGAAGCGGTCGCGTTTCCGAAGCTGGACGATCGTCAGCTTTCGTTGCTCGAACCGTTGGGACAACGACGCGTGCTCAAGCGCGGCGATGTGGTGTTGAAAGCAGGGCAACGCGATTTCGGCCTGACGATTGTGTTGCGCGGCGAAATCGAAGCGTTCGAGCAGCGCGATGGCGAAGAGCAAATTCTCGCGACGCCACACGAGCGCGATTTTCTGGGGGATGTGTCGATGTTGCAGGGCACGTCCGCGCTGGCGAACGCGCGCGTGTCATCGGACGAAGCGGAAATTGTTCATGTCCCGGCGGCGGAGTTTCGTCGCGCGCTGGCAGAAATTCCAGCCGTCAGCACAACGATTGTCAACGCGCTCATCATGCGGCGACGCCGATTGAGCCGCGACCCCAAATTTGCCGGCTTCCGCGTTTTGTCAGCGCCCGATGATCGCGCGGGCCATGAGCTCGACGATTTTCTCGACAAAAATCATATCCCGCATCGGCTCATCGAAGTCGACAGCGAGCAAGGAAAGGAGCTGGCCAACCGCTTCCATCTCGCGACGCGCCATTTGCCGACTTTAATCACGCCGAGCGGCTCACCATTGCGGAAACCGTCGTTGCGCGAGGTTGCGCAAGCAGCGGGATTGCTACGTCCGCTTGCGAGTGAAAATGAAACCGAGATTTTCTCCGACGTCACAATTGTCGGCGCGGGACCGGCCGGACTCGCCGCCGCGGTTTATGCCGCTTCGGAGGGATTGAACACAGTTGTTCTGGAAAGCTACGCGCCTGGCGGGCAAGCAGGATCGTCCTCGCTGATTGAAAATTTCTTCGGCTTCCCAACCGGAGTCAGCGGTGGCGATTTGACATGGCTCGCGCAACTTCAGGCTTATCGATTCGGCGCGAAGTTTTCCACGCCCTCACAAGTCCTTTCGCTTCGTTACAATCCGGAGGATGAGTACCGCGCTTGCATCGAAAGTGAAGGTTGCCCGGCAATTTTGCGCGCAAAAACTGTTTTGATCGCGAGCGGCGCGGACTATGGCCGGCTCGACGCGGAGAACCGAGAAAAGTTCGAAGGCGTCGGCGTTTACTACGCGGCCACGGCGTTGGAAGGTCAGATTTGTCGAAACGAAACCGTCATCGTGGTCGGAAGCGGCAACTCCGCAGGACAGGCCGCAATGTTTCTTTCGGACGGCGCGAGGAAGGTGTTGCTCGTTATTCGCGGCAACGACATCACGAGCAAAATGTCCGATTACTTGTCGCGCCGCGTGCAAGCCCAGCAGAACATCGACATTCTCTATCGAACGGAGATTCGACGAATGTCCGGCAATCAAACGCTCGAGGAAGTTGAATTGGAAAATACCAAAACAGGCGAGCGTCAGGTAGTTCGCACGCCGGCGGTTTTTTCAATGATCGGCGCGCGGCCTTGCACCGAGTGGTTGCCAGAAGAGATCGCTCGCGACGACAGAGGATTCATCAAAACCGGAACTGCGGTCGCAGATGCTCCGGTGTGGAAAGCGAGCAAACATCAACCGACTCCAATGGAGACGAGTCTCCCTGGAATTTTCGCAGCAGGCGACGTTCGCTCCGGATCAGTGAAACGTTGCGCGGCCGCGGTCGGGGAGGGAGGCATGGCGATCGCCGGAATCCACCTTAGCCTCGCGTCGCGACGCAACGCGTCCCCAGACAAAACGTAAACCAATGTCTGACCGAGGTTGTTCTCATCTGGATGTGATCGCGGCAGTCAAGCAACCGCAGCGCCGCGAATGCGAAGAATGCGTGAAAATCGGCGCACGATGGGTACATCTGCGGACGTGCCAGACATGTGGCGTGACTCTTTGCTGCGACAGCTCGCCGAATCGTCACGCCAGCAAACACGCGCGCGCGACGGAGCATCCGGTGATTGCGTCTGCGCAGCCGGGCGAGCGCTGGTTGTATTGCTATCCAGACGACGCGTTTTGCGAATATTAAACTGTAGCCACGGCCCTGTGGGCCGTTTCCCGAGGGTGAAAAACAGCGGCTAAATCGACCGGCCACAGGCCGGTGGCTACAACATCGATGAAATCGCTCCAAACCCACAGATATGCCGGTACTCATCCAGGAACCTTGTGACGAGAGCATAATTCGATCTGCGCCGCAGACAGCGCGGTGTGCGAAATCGCGCGGACGTTG
>QHPG01000132.1 GCA_003219005.1 Verrucomicrobiota bacterium | reverse complement strand
CTATCCACGTGCTGCGACTCATCCTCGGCCAGGGCGCAAAACTAACATTGTTAGGTATTGCGATTGGTTTGACTGCCGCGTGGGGCCTTACGCGGTTGCTGGCGAGTTTGCTCTTCGAGGTGAACGCAACCGATCCGGCGACCTTTGTTTCGATTTCGCTGTTGCTTGTGTCAATAGCCTTGGTGGCCTGTTTCCTGCCCGCGCGCCGGGCACTGGCTGTCGATCCAATGGTCGCGCTGCGTTACGAATGAAAGCCTTGATATGATTAAGCTTCAACACATCGAACGCTGCTATCCTTTGGCGAAGGAAAAGTTCTTTTACGTTCTGCGCGAGATCAATCTGGAGGTTCAGGAAGGCGACTTCGTCTCGATCATGGGTCCGTCCGGCGCAGGCAAATCGACGTTGCTGCACATTCTGGGAATGCACGATCACGGCTGGACCGGTGAATACTTTCTCGACGGAACTGCAACGCACCATTTGAAACCAAAAGAGCGAGCGACATTGCGCAACAAGCAGATCGGTTTCGTTTTTCAGCAGTATCATTTGCTCGATGATCTCACGGTTTACGAGAATCTCGATATACCGTTGTCGTATCGCCGGTACAGCACAAGCGAGCGCGCCGCACTCGTAGCCGACATGCTCGACCGTTTCCAAATCGTCGGCAAAAAAGATTTATATCCGCATCAGCTTTCCGGCGGACAACAACAGCTGGTCGGCGTCGCGCGGGCGATCATCGCTCGACCGAAACTTCTGCTCGCAGATGAACCGACCGGAAACCTGCACTCTAGTCAGGGCGAGGAGATCATGGAGCTGTTTCGCAAGTTAAATAACGAAGGCATGACCATCGTGCAGGTCACGCACTCGGAAAGAAACGCATCTTACGGCAAACGCGTTGTACAGCTGCGCGACGGCTGGATCGTGAAAGGAGAGCAATGATCGCTGATCTAAAGTTTGCTCTACGCCAACTTCGCAAATCGCGCGGATTTACTTTTCTCGCTGTAATCACGCTCGCGCTCGGGATTGGGCTGAACACTGCCATCTTCA
This sequence comes from Verrucomicrobiota bacterium, assembly GCA_003219005.1. Taxonomy (GTDB): domain Bacteria; phylum Verrucomicrobiota; class Verrucomicrobiia; order Chthoniobacterales; family UBA10450; genus Udaeobacter. Next base: position 3,930 of record QHPG01000132.1, on the reverse strand, counting down.
GTTTGATCAACGATCTGTTTTTGCGCGGCCTTCCGTTCAAACAGCCGGAGCGCGTCGTGCACATGTATTCGAATGCGCGGGAGCGCAATTTGCTGGAACTCGCGGTCTCGGTGCCGCGCTTTCAACATTTCCGCGCGGCCCAAAAGATTTTCGACGGGTTCGCCGGCGAAAACATCATCCCGTTCACTTTGACCGGAGTGGGCGATGCCGTTCAGCTTTTCGGCGGCAAAGTGACGTCGAACTACTTCGACGTCCTCGGCGTGCAGCCGATCCGCGGCCGCAATTTTTTGCTGGAGGAAGAGGAGACCGCCGACGTGGCGATGGTGACCGAAAATTTTTGGCAGAAACGCATGGGGGGCGACGCTAATGTGATCGGCCGCAGCATCACGCTCGACGGCGTCCCGCACACGATCGTGGGGGTATTGCCCAACCTGCCGTTCTCCTGGATCGGACCGAATGCCGAGGTTTGGACGACGAAGCCGTTTGTAATTCCCGGCATCTCCTACGAACGAATGATGCGCGGCAGCGGTTTTCTGCGCGTGGTCGGGCGCTTGAAACCGGGGATGACAACCGAACAGGCGCGGGCCGCGTTGCCGCCGCTCGAGCAAAGTTATCGCGCGCAGTATCCGGACAAGATCGACAGCTCATCGACCATGTCTCTCAAAACGCTCCCCGAAGATGTCGTCGGAAATCTGCGGCCGGCCTTCGCCACGTTGCTGGCGGCAGTAGCGTTCGTATTGCTCATTGCGTGCAGCAACGTCGCGAATCTTTTGCTCGTGCGTTTCAGCGGGCGGGTCCGCGAGATCTCGCTGCGGATGGCGCTGGGCGCATCGCGCGCGAGTGTGCTGCGGCTTTTTGTTCTCGAAAGTTTGCTGGTGAGCCTGCTCGCAGGAGTCGTCGGCGCCGCTGTCGCGTGGCAGATGGTGCCACTCGTCCCGCAAATGGCGGCGAATTTTCTCCCGTTCGATCCGGCGACTCCCATCAGCCTTTCGGTTCCCGTATTAGGTTTCACGATTGCCTTGTCGATTTTGACCGGACTCGCGATGGGAATTTATCCGGCCTGGCAAAGTTCGCGCGCCGATCTCGTTGATGGATTGAAAGAAGGCGGTCGCGGAACGAGCGGCAGTGTGCGGCAACAACGTTTCCGTAAGATTTTGGTCGGCGCGCAAGTCGCGCTCTCGGTGACACTGCTAGCGGGCGCGGCGTTACTCATTACGAGCTTCGTGAAGTTGAGCCGGCAGAACATTGGGTTCCGTCCCGAAAATATGTGGATCGGCCTGGTCACGTTGCCACAAGCGCCATATCCCGATGTCGCCACCCGCCAGCGTTTCGTAGAAAAAACTCTCGCGGCGTTGCAGCGGATTCCAAGTATCCAAAGCGCCACGATCAGCGCCGATATTCCGTTGATCGCCGCCGCCGCCAGTAACGCGCTTTACACCCGGCCGGACGGAGAAATTTTGCCGCTGGATAAGCGTGCCGCAGCCCCCAGCCACAATATCGCTCCGGATTATTTCAAGACCTGGGGCATTCCTATTTTGGCGGGACGCGATTTCGATCAGCATGACGTAGCCGATCATCAGAACGTGATGCTGATCAGCCAGGCCGGTGCGCGCAAAGTTTTCGGCAATGAAAATCCGATCGGCAAGACACTTCTGGTCTCGAGTGCGAGCACGCCCGTGGAAATCATCGGCGTCGTGGGCGACGTGCGGACGCGGACCATCGCGAAACCTGACGAGGTGGAAATCTACCGCCCCTGGGGCCAGGAGAATTTTCAATTCGCGGTGATCGCGGTGCGAAGCACTTTACGAGAGGATGCGGTGACTAAGGTGGTGCAAACCGCGCTGAGCACCGTCGATCCGGGATTGGCCATCGCCATTCCCCAATCGATGAATACGATTGTGGCGCAGGCGCTCGGCCAGGCGCGGCTGATGATGTGGTTGTTGGGCATTTTCGCCGGAGCGGCGTTGCTGCTGGCGACAGTTGGCATTTACGGCGCAGTCGCCTATACGGTCGAGCAACGCATTGGAGAAATCGGCGTGCGCATGGCGCTTGGCGCCCAAACGATCGATGTCTTGCGACTCGTCGTAAAACAGGGAATGCGTCCGGTGATTTTCGGATTGGTCGCCGGACTGGCTGCGGCGCTGGCGCTCGGCCGTTTGATCGCCTCCCAACTTTATCAAACCTCGTCGCATAATCCGCTGCTACTCGGGATGACAATGTCGATCCTCGGATCGGCCGCGCTGCTGGCCTGCATATTTCCGGCGCGTCGGGCGTCGCAAGTCGATCCTATCGTTGCGCTTCGTTATGAATAATCCAGGAGTTCTGATCTATGATTGCTGATCTGCGTTTTGCCGTCCGGATGCTCATTAAGTATCCGGCTTTTTCCATTGTTGCATTCTTGGCCATCGTCCTCGGAATCGGCGCGAACACCACTGTGTTTGGCATCGTTAACACCCTGTTGCTGCGGCCGCTGCCAGTCGGTCACTCCGATCAACTGGTGAAAGTTTTCACAACCGATAACCACATCAAAGGCAACCAGCCGACCTCTTACCTGAACTTCCAGGATTTTGAGAAACAGAACACCGCCTTTACTTCGATGGCAGCGTACACCTTCGCCGGGATGGGAATGACGCGCGGCTCAGATACTGTGAACATCACCGGTTTGCTGGTGAGTGGAAATTATTTCGACCTCCTTCAAGTCAGACCGATTTTAGGCCGCGCATTTCTGCCGGAAGAGGATTCAACCCCGAACGGTCATCCAGTTGTCGTGCTTGGCTACAGGTTTTGGAAAAAAATTGGCGGTGATCCGGCAATCGTCGGCAGCACAGTCACATTGAACGGACGTGCTTTCACCGTAATCGGCGTAGCACCGGCGAGTTTCACCGGTGTCGATGTTGGATTCGCGCCGGACATGTGGGTGCCGATCTCAATGCACCAATGGGTCCGCCCAGCCGGCGACTTTTGGTTCGAACAACGCCGAGCGTTGTTGATGAACATCATCGGGCGGCTCAAGCCCGGCGTAACGATCTCAGAAGCGCAGGCTCAAATGAAAACGATCGCGCGTCAGCTTGAGCAAGCTTATCCCGATGTAAATAGGGAGCGATCGATTGCGTTGATGTCGTTGGAAGCAGCGAAAACGCAGGGAATCGGTGGGCCGGACAACGAAAATATCGCTCGAAATGTTTCACTTCTTTTACTCATCGCTGCCGGCAGCATTCTGTTGATCGCGTGCGCGAATGTGGCAAATCTTTTGTTGGCCCGCGCGACAACCCGTCAACGAGAAATGGCAGTTCGATTGGCGCTCGGCGCGGGACGCAGCCGAATTGTGCGTCAACTATTGACCGAGAGCATTCTCCTGGCTGTGCTCGGCGGCGCCGGCGGCGTTCTTCTCGCCTATTGTCTCGGCGATGTCCTGATCGCGTTGTTGCCGCCGACACCGGTGCCGATTGTTTTAAATCCACAACCCGATTGGCGTGTGCTTCTGTTCGCCTTTGTTGTCGCTGTTCTCAGCGGGGTCGTGTTCGGCCTCGCACCCGCGCTGCAAACAGCACGCTGGAATTTGACCCAGGGCTTGCGGGAACGAGTCTCGACGGCAGGCGGCGCGATTAATCGATTCAATTTGCGAAATCTGCTCGTCGTCGCCCAGATCGCAGTCTCACTTTTGCTTTTGATCGGCTCCGGTCTATTTCTCAAATCATTTTACAAAGCGCAGGCGATCGATCCGGGCTTTAGAACCGAAAATCTCGACATCATCACGATTGATCCGTTGCTGGCAGGCTACGACAAGAAGCGCGGCGTCGAATTGGTGCGAACAATTGTCGATCAACTAAAAAATGATCCCCGCGTGCTCGGCGCCGATCTAAATCAATTTGTCCCACTTGGATTTGGCGGAGAAGCGCGCACGATCGTCGTCGATGGCCGCGACGCAAA
>QHPG01000131.1 GCA_003219005.1 Verrucomicrobiota bacterium | reverse complement strand
TATTCAATCCCGAGCCACTCCAGGACTTCCGGCGGCACATTTGCGTCCGGACTATTTGCCATAAAGTCGTTCACCTCTTTGGTGAGCGCAGGCCGATCTTCCAGATAGAACTGGCACAGAATGATCCGGAGCGACGCGAGATTGTAGTACTGCTCCTTGTTGAGTTGGCGTGCAGTATTCAGCGCGGTCAACGCCGTCTTGTAATTCTTGGCTTCAAACGCCGTCTTGCCGATGTAGTACTGCGCCTGCGCTGCAACAGAGCTCTTGGGGAACTCTTTCAGGAGTTGGCGGAAAGTGTCGACCATACCCTTCGTATTTTCCTGTTGGCCAAGAATGAGGGCCTTTAATTGCAGACTCGCTTCGCGCTCGTGCGTTTTGGGATATTTGGCGAGGATAATGTTCAAATCTGTAAGCGCGGCGTCGTAGTTTTTGCTTTGCTCGTATGCCAACGCGCGCTGAGCGAGCGCGGCGGGTGCTTGCGAACCATCCGGGAACGTTTGCACGTAGTACGTGAAAGCTTCGATTACGCCGGGAATATCTTTCGTTTGGACGTGGCACAAGCCAAGTTTGTAGGCCGCTTCCGCGCGCAATGTTGTAGAAAGCTGAGACGCGCGCAGTTCCCCGTAAATTGCCGCTGCTTCGGTGTAATTTTGTTGCTTGTAGAGCGCTTCGGCTTTTAACAGCTTCGCCTGATCGGCGCGCTCGTTTGTCGGATTCGTTGCCAGGAATTCGTCCACTGCCGCGGTGAGCGCAGACGGATCGGAGTTATAAAAATTGATCAACCGCTGGTAAGCAGCGTCCTTTGCTTCCTCGCGGTCTGGATAGTTCGTGACAATCTGGCGATACAGCGCTTCGGCTTCCTTTGAGTGACCTAGTTGCCGCTCGCTATTTGCTGCGAGCAGCAATACCTCGGCCTGGGCTGGATCGGGAAGCTTCTCGAACTCTTTTTTATAATCGGCCAGCAACAGCGCGTATTGGCCAGTCTGGTATTCCAACTTGCGGAGACCGACTTGCGCGATCGCCCGGAACTTTCCAGCCTCCGGCAGAGTGCGGCCTTTTTGCAATAATGCTGCGGCTCTATCGGCCATGGCTTTATCGATTTTGCCTTTGTCGACCTGAATAAGTTCGAGCGCGATCATGCCGCCACGCACGGCCGACTCCGCTTTCAAGGCCGGTTTTTGAGATTCATTGGCGAGCGCTTCGTATTGCTTCAGCGCCTCGATTTTTCTTCCTTTGCCGGCGAAGATGGATGCTGCCGTCACTCGCGCGTCTTCGCGATACGGATTTGGATTTCCAGCATCGGCGACTTGCACGTAAATATCAGCGGCTTCCTCCTTGCGCCCGATGGCCTCAAGGCAACGCGCTTCGAAATAGCGCGCAGAAAGCGCCACCGCCGGTTCCTTTGATTTCGCAGCGGAACGATGAAAAAGCGGAAGCGCCGCGGCGTAATCCTTGTCTGTAAACGCCATCTCTGCGAGAGCGTATCCCGCGGGCCCGGCGAACTCGCTCTCGCCGTAGTCGTTCAGCACTTTCTGGAAATTTGTGCGAGCGCTCGAAGCGCGATTGAGATTTCGATAGCATTCGCCAAGCGAGAAGTAAGCGTTCGCACGGCCTGCGCGTCCCGGATAATCGTCGAGATACTTTTGATATTCCGGAGCCGCCAGATCGTAAAGTTTGCGAGTGAACAGACCGTTTGCGTACTCAAGCTGACGTTGATCGGACGCCTCCTCTTCGCGCGCCCGCGGCTCTGAAGATTCTTCCTTTAAAGAGCGGAGGGTTCTGTCGATTGATTCATCCGCGGGGAGAGCGCGCGGGGCTGGCTGTTCATCTACCGGTCGGGCACGGCGCACTTCCGGTTGCGATTGAGCAAAGGCGACGCTTGCTGTCCAGAGCAACATCGCCAGTGCAATGAGGCAGGGACGCCGCGCTGCGGCGTCCGGACGGCGCAGCGCGCCGTCCCTACCGCTGCGTCCGATTTTCATTTCGCTGTGGCGAACGCCACGTTGGTGATCCCCGCTTCAGTACAAATGTTTAACACGCCGATGATGTTCTTGTAAGCGCCGGCTTCATCGCCGCGAATCACTACTGCCTGCTCGGGATTCAGTTGAACCAGGTTTTTTAGCAACTCAGTCAATTCGGAACCATTTAACGTGCGGCGGTTAACAACCACGTTACCGTCTGCCTTGACGTTCACGACAACGTCTCCAATCGGCGCACTTTTTTCCCTCGCAGCAGAGGCTTTTGGCACCTTCACATCGAGTTCGTTTTCGGTGCGCGCTGCGTTCCACGTCAGCAGGAAGAAGATCAATAGTAGCAGCAACACATCAACCAACGGCGCAAGTTGGATGCCGGGATGATGCATAGGCGCGTGACCACGCAAGTTCATGTCTAAGTGAATTGACCAGCTACAGCTCTTGTTCGATCAGCACGGGAGTTCGCTCCGCCCGTTTCCCGTATTGCAACGAAAGCAAAGCTAAGACGTGCGTCGAAGCAGCTTCCAGCTCTGAGATCAGCTTTTGCGCTCTGCCGCGGAAGAAAGCGTAAAACATCATCGCTGGAATGCCGATTGCCAGGCCCGCGGACGTCAATATCGGCGAGGTAAATGACGCGATTATTCAGACTGGCTGCCACTCGCGTACCCTCCGTCTCGGCGATTTCGCGGACCAGCTGAAAATCCGCATGCGGATTCTTGGTCGTGAAATCGAGCATTTTTTGCACGACCCGCGCAATGGCTTCCCCATGCCGATTGGAGACGGCGAGCAACCCTAGGTAATCGCGTTTACGCAACAGCGCGTCCGCCGTAGCCATGTAACCACTCGAAACGACGGCGCCCCGGCGGATTGTCATGAGGTAAACGACCACGAGCGCGACGAAAAAGATCGACAACAAAAACAGAGGAATCATCACTGGTCCCGCATTCATGAGCGTGTCCATGATGGTTTGCGAATGTTGGGGCACCAGAGGAGGAGTAGGCTCCTGTGCAAACAATGGAGACGCGCTCGCCAGCGCGCCAATCAGCACAACCCAAATCTTCATGCCAGAAATTTCGTAATGATATGCGGAGCGAACAGCCGATGCAAATGCTCGTCAGGCAGCATTGAGCAATTAGAGTTCGATATTCAGGGATTTGTTCAATCGTGCCTGCACGGAGCGGCGGTCTGGAGATCGCCCCCCTCCTTGACCACGCAGACAGGATTGTCTGCGTCACTCAGCGGCGCACCAAGAAAATGTGCGCCGGTTGAATGTCCGGATCGAGCTCGACGTAATTGCGCCGGCCGCGCCAGGTGTACCGCGCGCCGTTCAACAGATCGTGCACCTGGTACCCGTCGCTTTCCATCTGCCCGAACTCGTCAATCGGCACATAGACAAACGAATGCTGTTTGCGAAACGGATCGAGATTTACCACAACCAGAATGATGTTGTCTCGCGCAGGGGTCATTTTGCCGTAAAACAGAATGGCGTCGTTTTCGACGTGGTAGAACCGCAAATTCGTATAGAGCTGAAGGGCGCGGTTTTCTTTTCGGATTTTGTTTAGTCGCGTGATCCAGTCCTTGATGTTCCCCGGCGCGTTCCAATCGCGCTCCTTGAACTGATATTTTTCGGAATCGAGATACTCCTCGCGACCGGGCAACGCCTTGTTTTCGCACAGCTCGTATCCGCTGTAGATGCCGTAAAGCGGCGACAGTGTCGCCGCCATAAGCACGCGAGTCATGAACGCCGGGCGCCCACCCTCCTGAAGAATAGGCGGCAGGATGTCGGGCGTGTTTGGCCAGAGGTTGGGGCGAAAGTATTCGCTCATTTCGGTTTGAGTCAGTTCCGTAAAATATTCGGTGAGCTCGCGCTTCGTGTTTCGCCACGTGAAATAGGTGTAGCTCTGATTAAAACCTGCTTTGGCCAGCGCTTTCATCATCTTTGGCCGGGTGAACGCTTCGGAGAGAAAAATTGTGTCGGGATATTTCTCGCGAACGCCTGTGATCAAATATTCCCAAAATGCGACGGGTTTTGTGTGCGGATTGTCCACGCGAAAGATGCGCACCCCGTGCTCGGCCCAAAACAGCACAATGCTTTTCATCTCGGCCCAGAGTTCGCGCCAGTTTCCGCACCGAAAATTTAACGGGTAAATGTCTTCGTACTTTTTTGGTGGATTCTCCGCGTATTTGATCGTGCCATCCGGCCGTTTGTAGAACCATTCGGGATGCTCTTTGACGTACGGATGATCGGGCGAGCAATTGATTGCGAAATCCAGGGCGATTTCCATTCCGCGCTTGCGCACCTCTTTTTGTAGCCAATCGAAATCGGCCAGCGTTCCAAGCGCAGGCTCGACTGCCTTGTGTCCGCCGGCTTCGCTGCCGATCGCCCACGGCACGCCTGGATCACCCGGCTCGCAGGTGACGGAGTTGTTTCTGCCTTTGCGGTTGGTATGACCGATTGGATGAATCGGCGGAAAATAAATGACGTCGAACCCCATTGCCTTTGCGTCGTCCACGCGCGGCAAACAATCGCGGAACGTGGATCCGCAATCGCCCTTGCCTTCTGCCGAGCGCGGAAAAAATTCATACCACGCTGCGAACAATGCCGCCTGCCGATCGACCAGCACGCGAGGAGCGGGAGCATACTCCGCCGCGGCGGAGCGATCAGGATACGTCGCCATCAGCACCTCCAACTCGCCGGATTGTGCAATGGCGTAGATCTCTGAATTGGCCGCTATGGCGATTTGCTCGGAAAATTCGCGCAATCGTACCGCGTCCGCTGGATCGCGTGCGCGCCCTGCGGCCGCTTCTAACAATGCTGCGCCTTCCGATGCTTCACTTCGCAGATCAGAAATGCCGCCCTCAAATTTTTTTGCGAACTCGCTTTGCCAACTGCGAAAAGTGTCTGTCCACGCTTCGACGGTGTACTCGTGAACGGCCTCGTCATAGAGCGTGCAAACCCCGCGCCACCGATCGTTATCGACGAAACTCATGGGCGTTTCCCGCCACGCGCGTTTCCCGAGAACACGCCACTTCAGAACAGCCGCCACCACGTCGTGGCCATCCTTAAAAATGTCCGCTTCCACGGCGAGATCTTCGCCAACGATTCGCTTTATCGGGTAATGCCCGCCCTCGATTAGCGGCTGCAGGTTCTCGATCACAACGGATGGAAACGTCCCAGCCATGGACGATCAATCAACCGAGATTCAGAGGGAACGAAAGAACAAATGCTGTAGCGTGCGCTGTCTCAGCGCACTCGGCACTGTCCGCGAGACAGCCCCGAATGCCCTAGGGGTTTTCGAACGCGCGACTCTTTCAAATGCCGCCTACACCGCGAAATGAAATGCGCACTCGTATAGACCCGAGTTGCGAATCACTTCGCGCCGCACGCGCGTGCCCAGCACGGCTTCGAACATGTCCTGCTCAAACCGCCCAATGATCGGGTAACGCTCCAGCAGATTCAGGGTCGGCGAATGACACTCGAGAATACGGGAGTCGCCGTCTTTGTTGTTGATGAACTGGGCCATGTAGCCCTCCCCATCACGAACATGCGCGAGCCACTTCGCGCGTTCCGCCACCGTGTCTCCCTTCGCCTTGGCTTTGAGCGCCGCGGTCTTCTTTTTGAAAATGCTGTAAAGAAGCTTCTCCGGCGCGTTTGGTCCGTAGATTTCCTGGGCCGATTTCAACAGGTCCAGAGTGAACTGATTACTGTCGGCCTGAAAAAGATCGTGGCTGCGGCGCGTAAGCCGATAGACCATCTCCGGCCGGCCCATTCTTTGCGGGCGACGCCAGGTGTCAAGGTAACCGTCGCGGTGAAGGGTGATGCAATGCTGCTTAATGCCCATGTAGCTCATGTTCATTCTTTCCACGAGCTCGTTGACGGACATTCCCCTGGTACGCTTGAGTGAGTTAATAATTTCAAGCCGCTGAGTGCGGCCAATTTCCGAGATTAAACGTTGGTTCATAAGGTGGAGGCTGGTTGAGAAGAACGAAAGTGTGGGACTTTACACGCCGCGATCTTTAATACGCAAGCCTAAAATTTACACAAAATTTACGCAACGGCCGAAAAGGAAAGAAATTATGAACAGGGGCTGTGAAGACCTTGCCGCACTATGTGTCATGTCGAGCCAAGTGGAGACATCTCTCGACCTCTTCGGCAAACATCCAAAGATTCCTCTCCTTCTCGGAATGACAGCAAGAAGTTACGAATAGAGATACTCGTCGTGGTACTCGCGCTGGGGCGCGAACTGGACGTTCCCGTTTCCGGTTTCCGGGTACTCGAAGATTTCGCCTTCGTAATTGCGGATCACGATTTTTTCGTTGTCGTGATACAGGATGTAACCCGGATTGATCGGCACTTTGCCGCCGCCGCCGGGAGCGTCGATGACAAATTGCGGCACGGCATAACCCGTCGTGTGTCCGCGCAGTCCCTCGATAATCTCAATCCCCTTGGCGACCGACGTGCGCAAATGCGATGATCCATTGATCAGGTCGCATTGGTAAATGTAGTAAGGGCGCACCCGGCACATCAGCAGCTTGTGCACGAGCGTTTTCATCGTTTCGAGGTCGTCGTTCACACCGGCAAGCAACACGCTTTGATTTCCCAGCGGAATGCCGGCATTGGCGAGGCGCTCCAGCGCTTCCTTCACTTCGATCGTGAGCTCGCGCGGATGATTGACATGCACACTCATCCAGAGCGGATGATGTTTCGCCAGAATCGCGCAAAGCTCCGGCGTGATGCGTTGCGGCAGGAAAATCGGCACCCGCGTGCCGATGCGAACGAACTCAATGTGCGGGATTGCTCGCAACCGCGAAAGCAGCTTGTCGATCCTGTCATCGCTAAAAATAAGAGCGTCGCCACCGCTCAAAAGCACGTCGCGCACCTGAGTGTGCTTTTCCAGATAACGAAACGCTTCCTCGAAATTCGTGTGCAATTCCTGTTCGCCGACTCCGCTCACCACGCGACTCCGGGTGCAATAGCGGCAGTAACTCGCGCAACGGTCCGTCACCAAAAACAGCACACGGTCAGGATAACGATGCACCAGTCCCGGCACCGGCATATGCGAATCTTCGCCGCATGGATCTGCCATGTCGTAAGGGGACGTCCAGGTCTCTTCGATCCGCGGAATAACCTGACGCCGGATCGGGTCGTCAGGGTTATAGCGCGGCACAAGGTTAAAAAAGTGCGGCGTGATCGCCAGCGCGAGTTTGTCGCCCGACAGCAAGACGCCGCTCCGCTCCTCATCGCCGAGGTCCAAGTGCTTTTCGAGTTGAGCCAGCGACGTGACTCTGTTCTTAAGCTGCCATTTCCAATCGTTCCAGAGTTCCGGTGCGGTCTCTGGCCAATAGCCTGGCGTGTGCGAGACGAACTCTTTCCCGTTCCCTTTTTCTGATGCAGTGATCATTTTCGTTAAAAAAAGCTAAGGCCCTCAAATATCGCGTCAACGGAGGCACTTTTGAGTGCGCAGCGCACAACGGAGTTCCGGCTTGAACGGCGGTGCGAAGCAAGCTGTAAGCTTATTTTCCGCCGAGCACACTTAACTCCCAGCGATAACCGTCGGGATCGTGGAACCAAAGGCCCATGTTTTCCGATCCCGGCGCCTCCGGGCCGATTTCGTCGCCCGGATCTTCAATATCGGCGCCGATACTCTTCAAATGTGCGAGTGCTTTTCGTAGCATCGCCATGTTCGGCAGATGAAATGACATATGGTCAATCGTTTCAGGTGACGGTTTTCCTTTGAACAACGCAATGGTGACATAATCGTTGCCGACTGCGACGCCGTTTTCGAAATCGAATTC
>QHPG01000130.1 GCA_003219005.1 Verrucomicrobiota bacterium | reverse complement strand
ACGATCTCGCGTACCTGACAGTCAAGAAAGTGAACGGTAAAGAAATCAAATCACTCGACGATTTGGCGGAAGCGGCAAAACAACCAGTCAACGGTTTCATCAAAATCGAGACCGAAGAAGACCCAAAACAGATCGAGCTCGATGCGGCGCAAGTCGCCGCGGAAGCACCAGCGCTCCAGGAAAACTACGGCATTTCTTCGCTGCAAAGATTGCAGTGAGTTCGCTGCGATTGGCCTTTGATTGCGTCAAGCCTTTAGCGTAAGCGGCTGACCAGCGATACTCAAATGCCGGGCGAGCGACAAACAACCATCAAGAAGAGGAACCCCAAAAGCCTTCGGGGGAAGGAAGGAAAAGGAGGAGACTCTCCCTCTGAGCTGATAGACGCGAGAATCAAGGAGCTGAGTGATTGGCGGGGCGAGACGCTCGCTCGGGTCCGAATTCTCATCAAGCAGGCCGACCCCGAAGTGGTCGAGGAAGTGAAGTGGAGGAAGCCCTCCAATCCCGCGGGAGTTCCGGTGTGGTCGCATGCCGGAATGATCTGCACCGGTGAAACGTACAAGAATGTCGTAAAGATGACCTTCGCCAAGGGCGCCTCGCTGAAGGACCCTTCAAGCCTCTTCAACTCCAGCCTCGAAGGCAATACCAGGTGTGCCATCGATTTCCATGAGGGCGACAATATTGATGAAAAGGCGTTGAAGGCGCTCATTCGCGCCGCCGTGGCACTGAACACGAAAGAGTAAATACGGCTGAGGCTAATCGGCTGATTCAGACGTCGCTGCGAAAACAAGCAACGCAGCTACGCTGGTGACGAGCATCGGAACGCGGCGATTCATGGGCCTAACGAGAACAAGCTGACTGACCGCTACCGAGACCGAGCTCGGCTTCGATTGAAAGTGTTTTAATCATCTGAAATGTAAACGTTGCGCCGGGGTGGCGGTTCGCTCCAGCGGCTTGGTTAGGCGATTGGATGTCAATGGCGGTAGCGATAGACGACTCCGGCGAACGTGATAGCAATGAGCAACAAATAAAAAAGGGCTCCGCTCAGCTCAAACAGAACAAAGGGCAGCGACCGTAAGACGGCAATGAACTCTCGCCACGTGTGCTGAAGACGTTCGAGTGCGGTTGCGACGCTCCAATCCTGGTGGAGCATCGGAAGGAGCACGACGGGCGCCGTGCAACCAACGCGTAAGAACGAGCCATGCTCCGAACAGCGAGACTACGGCGGCAGCGACTATGACAGGAGTCCTATGAGCCTGCGACACATTGTGCTCGATAAGAACTGTATTGAAAGCGACCGTGGCGGCGGTGAACCAGAACTGCTCGTCGCGAATGTTAGCGTGATCTGTATTCACAGATGAGCGCGCTATCGCCTAACGAGAATTAGACGAAAGTTCGCGATTAAAAACGAACATTTTTTTGTCTAATTCGGTCATCATAGTTGTTGTTCCGTCGGGCTGGTTGTCATCCGCGGTTTTGTCAGAAAACGTTCTACCTCATCGTTGTAGGTCTCGAACGGGTTGCCCATGACGAGAAAATCGCGGCTGTCGCAGGCGATCGAATCCCAGTTGATCACGTATGGAAAATTGCAGTTCTGGAAAAAGGCGACCGCTCGTGCGCGACCCGATGCGCGCGTGTTAGCCGGCGGAACATGCGTCGCGCTGGGACGCCGCACACTGTTGTTCCACTCCGCAATTCGTTTGCCCGGCGTGACCCCAAAGAACAATCCGCGCCTTGGATCGATGTTGTGATATTCGAGATCGATGCTTTGGAGCCATGGATCGTCCCAGCTTACTCCCTCGGATTCGATAAATGCTTCCAGCAACCATTTCTTTGTAATCCAATCAACACCGCCAATCAGTGCGTGGCGGTTATGTGGGATTGCTTCAAGAACGAATCCCCAGTTTTCCAGTAACCAGTTCGTTTCCGCGCTGCTATTTCGCAGATACTTCTGCGCCAGGTGATGAAATTCCCATTGCACGTCGAGCGCACTAATCGTTTTGCCGTTCTCAAGACGAACAATCCATCTCTGAGCGGGATCGCGAGAGATGTCCCGCGTGCTTTGCACCGCATCGGCCAGGACAAGATTTCGCGGCAAACGGCCTTCTTCCAGCAATGACAGAACGCAGGCAGTCGTCCCGATTTTCAGCGCATTGGCGTAGGGGCTCATGTTGGAATCGCCAATCAGCAAATGGAGCCGGCGATATTTTCGGTAGTCAGCAAGCGGCTCGTCGCGCGCGTTGATGATGGCGCGATTAAATTGCACCCACTGATAAATGTCGTTCACAATGTGGTCGGCGCGCTGACTGAGCTGAAAATTGACCTCGGCCTCCGGTTTTGGCGGCTCGAAATCGAACGCCAGCGGATTCGATTGACCGACTCGGCCCGCGCCAGTGAAGATCTGCCGCGTCGCTAAGAAGGTCAGCAGCGTTCCTAGAATCGGAGGTGTGAATTGGGCCTCCCGTTTCATCAGATAATTCTCGTGGCAGCCAAACGTAGCTCCGGTGTGATGATCGACGTTGTTCTTGATAAACGACATGCGATCCTCCGCGCCCAACGCAACAAGCGAAGACTGCAGCAGGTCGTCTCCGGCCAACTCGTAGGTCACAAGATCGTGCAGATGCAAACACTCCGGCGACGCGTATTCGATGTGTCCCATGTCGAGATAGAGCCGGCCGCCATTGAGGAGAAACCCTCCGTTGCCCGGTGGTTCCTCGTAGTCCCGGTAATGCAAATCGATGGTGCCAGCATCTGCCTTTCGAAACAGATAGTTTTTAACCTTGGCCGGCCACAGCTCCGAATTCACGTGCGGTTCTTCTTCACTCAGAAGACAGCCATATTCGGTTTCGATTCCGGCGATCCGATCCATCGCGCTCAATTAACGCACTGAATCGCGCTTTGGCTAAGCGAAAAAGCAATTCCCCTCACCTTCATCCTCTCCCCAGAAAGGGTAAGAAGCGAATGCTCTTGGCCTGGCATACGAAATTAATCGGAGCGATGCCGGAGAGCCCGCCTCTCCCTTTCTCAAAGGGAGAGGATTGAGGTGAGGGAGTGTTTTCACGCGCTTGAACCACGCGCGAGAAGGCTCAAGTTTCTTCCATGGCCACATTTCCACTCCGCAGCCCTTCCGAGAAAATCGGCGGCCTTTTTTATTTCGGCCGGATGCTCGACAAAATCCGGCTGCACGCCAAAGGCGAACTTCCTCCAGATTACCATGCAAACCTTGGAAAGGGCTTCGACGAGAAATGCGTGAAGTTTCTCCGAGTAAATTACGATGACCTAGTGGAGCGCGTGAAAGAGGGCGGTGCCGACGAGGAGATTTTAGAGTGGTGCTTCGATGTTGGACGCAGACCGACAGAGGACGACGTTTACGTTTGGAACGAATTCATGCGCAAGCGCGGCTGGAACGACGAAGTGTCCGAGATACTAAACCGGCGCAAACAGGAGGCAGGAATGAGTGACAGGTCGGACATCGAGACATCGTTCCAATTTATCGATGCGGACGAAGGACGCCTGCTTTGAGACAGAAGCGCGAAATCCCAAAATCCAAATTCCAAACAAGCCTCAAACGTCCAAACCTCAAATCCACGCGACACAATCCGCGCTGGCTAATCTATTGGGATTTGGAATTTCTCTGGAGGTTGGAGGTTGAGATTTGGAGCTTCCAACCGGTTATTCCGCCAGCGTATCGATTCGTTCCGCAAAATCATCAAACTCAAAAGTGCGCTCGATATGTTTCTTCTCCAGTTCCCATTCTGGGATCTTTTTCATGCGATCTTTAAGGTCCGCAGTTTTGATCAGGTCAGCCATAACGGCACAACGAGTAACACCCGAAAATCGTTTTGCAATGCCAAATCGAGTGGCTTTAAAAACCCAGAATCCGGCGAAGATTTTTGACTGAATCGAAAACTTCCACGGCACAACGCCGCGCTTGCTTCGATAGCCGCGGCCAATCTCTCAACACTTTTTTCACAGCGGCTTCCGCGTCATCGGGGTTTCGGATAAAGCTGAATCCATTTTTCGCGGGAAGATGGCGTTCGGCGCAGGTGTCTTCGGTAATGACCGGCCGGCCCAATGCGAGAAATGCCGCGGCGCGATCGCTGACCCAGCCGGTGTGCCATGCCACGTCAACGCCCTTGATTGCAGTGAATTCAGCAAGAGCGCTGGCAAGGTAGCGGCGGTAAGCGTTCGGCGTGCGCGCCACTTGGTGCGGATCGGCAATTTTCCAGCCGTGCCGTTGTAGTCGTTGCTTCTCTGGGTCCTCCGCAGCGATGTTCATCGCCAGTTCGAACTCCGCCTCCGGTACTCGGCGTGGAAGATCCAGATAAGGCTCGAAGGCAAATTTCTTCGATAAATCAGGAAATTCGCCTGCAACCTCTACAGCCCCACTCCAATACCATTGTCCAACTGTTGTAACTTTCGGCGCACTCGGTCGCCGTTGTGGCTGAAACAATTTCGTGTCCACCAACGGATAAAATGTCTTCCACTGTAGCCGCCGCCCTGTGGGCGGCACGGCGGCGGCTTCCGGCAGTTGGCAATCGCTTCCGTGAACATTGAGCCCGATCGTCCAGAATTCGTGGTGGGACGACTGGCCCATCTCCATCTTCGTCATCCAGTAAAAGATTTCGCTCGGATCGAGATCGCAAAAAATGCGGCGCTCGAACTTCAACAACAGCGGTGGATGAATTGAATAGGCGAGATTGAGCAGAACATTCGGTCCGCCGAGCCGGTCGAGGAGTTCACGTTTCGAAATTCCGATGCAACGAACGCTGTCTAAATCGTGCGTATCGGATGCAGGTTTTTGATAAAGCAAACAGTATCGCCTGGTCAATCCATGCGCGCGCAATTGCCTTTGGAAATTTTTGATCTTGGCCTCATCGGCTGCCAGATCGTCTGTGGCTGGCAGTAGCTCCAGCCAGATCGCATCCAGCTTCAGTCGTCGTAATCCGAGCATCCATTGTAGTGGCACCGAAAAATTTCCGCCGCCTTCCCGATACTTCGCCGCAAAACCGCAGCCGAGAAAAATCGTCACCGGGGAGAATCGCAGTTCTCGTTATGTGCTCAAGTTGGCGTGCGTCTGTTTAGAGGTCTGCTCGTTATTTAATCAGTCCGGTTACCGCGGCGAGGAGGATAGGAATCAGAATCCATCCGAGCAAAATCTGCACACGCAGATAATTTCTTAGAAAAGTTTCCTCTGTTTTTGGCTTCCAAACAGTGTGCGCTTGGAGATCCACGAGCGGAACGAACAGGCTAAGGCTATACCAGAAGCGATTGTAAACCCGGGGAGCATCGTCCGGCTTTTGCGGTTCCATTCTCTTAGGCGAGAAAAGAAAGCAGCCCAGAGCGACAAAGAATGCGCAAAAATAGCCAGCGTGCGCAGGATGGCGACCATACCCGACGAGCCAGTCGAGCAACCAACTGCCGAACCAGTTCAGTCCGTAAGGTAGTTGTTCTCGTTCACGCCGCTTGCCCGCGATGAAAGCGCGATCGGCGTCGTCGCGGTAACCCTGGCGTAAAAAAAAAGCTTCCAGGTTACCATACACATCGGCCCTGTAAGCCGACTGGCCGGCCAGTTTCAAAAGAGCTTCGTGCGATTCGGGTTCTTTCGGCGCAGCGATAATTTGTTTGTAGTTCATTGCCTGCAGGTACAGCGCTCCATGATATACCGTATATGAGAGATCAAGCGCGGCGAAGTCGCTAAAGCTTAATTCTACCGGCCCTTCGAACACAGCCTTTCGGAAAAAGGCACCGCCTCCAACTTTCATGCTGTCGAAATAGGCGGTTTGGTCCTTGTTCTTAAACTGCGCCTCGTTAGCCTCAAAATTACTGGCGAAGTCTGCCGTGATGAAGTCCACCGGCCCTTCGAACACAGCCTTTGTGAAAAAGGCGGTGTGTCCGACTTTCATGCTGTCGAACGTGGCTTCCTGTTCCTTGTTCTTAAACTGTGCCTGATCCGCGGAAAACGCGCCGCCGATGTCAGCCGCTGCGAAGTTCACCGGCCCTTCGAACACAGCCTTTCGGAAAAATGCGTCTGCTCCGACTTTCATGCCGCTGAAGCTGACGCCCTGTTGTTTGTTCTTAAACTGCGTCTCATCGGCTACGAAAGAGGTGGTGATCTCTGCCCTGACGAAGTCCACCGGCCCTTCGAACACAGCCTTTGTGAAAAAGGCGGTGTGTCTGACTTTCATGCTGTTGAAGTTGGCAATTTGTTCCTTGTTCTTAAATTGCGCCTCGTTCGCTTCAAAATTGCTGACGATATCTGACGAGCCGAAGTTCACCGGCCCTTCGAACACAGCCTTTCGGAAAAATGCGTCTGCTCCGACTTTCATGCCGCTGAAGCTGACGCCCTGTTGTTTGTTCTTAAACTGCGTCTCATCGGCTACGAAAGAGGTGGTGATCTCTGCCCTGACGAAGTCCACCGGCCCTTCGAACACAGCCTTTGTGAAAAAGGCGGTGCGTCCGACTTTCATGCTGCTGAAGCTGGCGCCTTGTTCCTTGTTCTTAAACTGCGCGTTCTGCGCTTCAAAATTGCTGACGATGTCGGCCGAGCCAAAGCCTACCGGCCCCTCGAACACAGCTTTTTTGAAAGAGGCCGTCTCCCTGACTTTCATGCTGTTGAAGTCGGCGCCCTGTTCCTTGTTCTTAAACTGCGCGTCATCGGTTACGAAATCGCTGGTGATCCCTACCCCGACGAAGTCCGCCGACCCCTCAAACACAGCCTTTCTGAAGAAGGCGTCATGTCCGACTTTCATGCTGTTGAAGCTGGCCTCTGCTTTAAATGTGCTTTCGTCGAAAAGAATCGTCCCTGAGAAACTTGTACGCAGGAAAGTCGCGCTGCTCATGAATTGGCAATTATCCAGCCAAACACGGTAAGGAATTTGTGCATCCGTGAGGTCGATCGGCTCGTCAATGATTGCCCCCATGATTCGCACGCCGTTCCGATGCGGTTTGACGCCGGGCAGCGCGCCCATCAGCAAATCCTCCAGAAAATGCGCGCTGAGTTTGCGATCCTTTTCCTCAGGGAATTGCTTGCTCAGGTCAGCGATCTCTCCCGCCGCTGCCTGTGCAACAACCCATTTTTCTGCAGGGGTCAATTTCTTCTCGCCGATTTGAGCGTCGGCGGCTGACGCGAAGATCATCGCGAGAGATGTCGCGAGAGAAATGTCTAAAAACCACTTCATGGTTGAACCATTCGCTATGGCAGTAAAGACGCCTTAAGGCACTTAGGTGCTTGAACGTCCCGCGTGTCACATCAGAGTATCTCTTGACCGTTCTTGCCGCTAAATACAAGCACATAACATTCGACGAGGTACAACCCTAACTAGCCCTGCTTTGAAATGGCAAGCGATGTTTTGGAATTCGATGATTTAGCAATTCTAAGTCGGCGCTGGCAGATGCGACTTGCATCGCCACTCGTCAACCGGCGAACGATTTGACGCCCAAATCTTCCTCCGCAAATTAGCTCCTCTTCACAGGCGCCCGTAGCTCAACTGGATAGAGCATCTGACTACGGATCAGAAGGTTAGTGGTTCGAATCCTCTCGGGCGCGCTTTTTTGTTGGCGTTGGACGTTGGATATTGAGCGTTGGGCGTTCGACGTTTCTGTTCACTGAAAGTAATGCTACAACAGGCGCGCCGAAGGCAGCTCCCCTTGTGTAAAGGTCAATCTCTAATGGGCCGCGTAGAAATAAATGACGATAAAAACGATGATGAGAAGGATAGCAGCAATCCACCAGAAAGTTTTTATCCCGGCTGGCTTCGGAACTGATCCGAACTCCGCGCGAATAAACTCGTCATAGTTGAAGTCCTGGTCCGGCAAATCCACGGCATCGTAAGCATCGGCATCTTTCCGCCAGCCTGAATTGTGATCCGCGCCGCACTCGGGACACGCCAGCGAACCGCGCGGAACCTCCTCGCCGCAGACGGGACATACATCCGGTGCGTTCAGTTTGGTTGGCTTCTTTCTAGCCATTCGTGAAAAGAATGTTCGCTATATTTGTACGAGCTAGAATTACACGAATAAGTTGTATCGGGAAGCTGACAGCTTCCCCTACAGTCGCATTCCACTCACTGAAAATATGGCCGGATTTGCGCGTATTTTTTATCGCCGATCCCGCTGACTCTCTTCAGATCGTCAGCGCTCCTGAAGGGTCGTGCGGCGATGATTCGCGCAGCCATTACGTGCCCGATTCCCGGCACCGTCGTCAGCTCTTTTTCTGTCGCCGCGTTGATGTCGATCCTGCCGAGTGGAGTCTTTTCTTTTGGATGCGACGCTGGATTACGCCGTGAGCTGATGCTTGGGATCAGCATCGGAGAAGGCCTAGAAAATGGCAGGGGCAAAGGCACTGGCTGCCGTTGAGTGTCGTTAGGCGAAGCGAAAAAACTAAAAACCGCGGGCGTCTGTGCCCGCAAATTCAGCCGTCCGGCATTGATGCCCCAGCCTCCGATTTTCTCGTGTTTGGCTTCGTTTTTGAGTTGTTCAAGTTTCTGTATTTCTTGCTGCGAATTTTGCAAACTTGGTGGGACTGCTTTGAATCCGTAGATTCGGGCCAGCCCGTTGCGGACCAACTGTTCGCCGAGATCTCCTTCCTTAGTCTGAACATACGCGTAAAACCGCTCGATCCTGCTCTGGCCCATCGCATCTGACATGTGCGTGAGAACCGTAAATGGCTGAGACAACTTCTCTTGCGTGAAGTCTTTCGCCGCCCGACCAACTTCGATCGTCTGCGGCACAGTAATTGCAAAATATTTCGCCTGATCAACGAGGCGTCGCGGGACCATTTCGTCCGTTTCGGGCGCATCAACCAAATAAAGGCGAAAGATGTATTCATTCGTGCCAGCGCTCACGTGAAAACTATCGCCGTCGTTCGCTGGGTTCGCGATCAGATGGCAATTGTTCAGCACAATCCAATCCTTGGATTCACCGCGTGCGCCAAGATCTACAGCCGCGATCCAAAGAACCGCAACGGCGAATAGTGCGTGACGTCGCTGACAAAGTGATAGTTCATCGCGACGAGGCTCACGAGCATCGGAGCGCAGAGAACGAGCACCACGATTTGTACAGTTCGACTCCGAGGCATCGCAATCACCCACACCGCCGCGAAGCCCAGGATTCTGCAGGCGTGACCTGACGGAAAGCTGCCGATATCATCGCCACGCTGAAATGGATGGAAGCCGTACGCCCCAGTGCCGGTAAGCGATGGATTATCATGGGTCCAAGTCTGCGGCCAGTAGCGACCGAAAACATCGCCTAACGAGATGCGGAAATCATCGGCAACGATCAAGCTGAGACACGCGACAAGGAGCACCTTTTGCCAGCGCACAAATGGTCCCCACGCACGTCGAACCACCAAGATCGTTAACACCAGAGCCGACCAATTCTGTACCTCTGGCGGCGGGTAAGTGAGCCATCGAAAAATCCGGATTGTGTTGATGTGGTGGCGATAAACAAAGAACGCTACAGGGCGATCAATCCAAAAATAACAGACCAATACGGCAGCAATGCATAGAGCCACGACGATCAACGTGCCGCGCAACAATCTGCCATATTCCTTTTCGCACATCATCATCAAACCGGCGCTTCAAACTGGTTCATGAGTTTGAATGTCTCGTAACGCTTTGAGATTTCCTCCATCGAGAGGTTGCGCAAACGCTCGAGACTGAAAGCTTCCACGCAAAAACTGGCCAACACGCTTCCGT
>QHPG01000129.1 GCA_003219005.1 Verrucomicrobiota bacterium | reverse complement strand
AAAATTGAATAGGCCATGGCCTGACTAAACTGGTCACACCTTTTTCTACGGAAATTGCCGGGCGAAGTTTCGGGAAAAGTGTAAATTCCAACCGTCTCGGCTTGTGCATTATCGGCCGGGGTCAACGATCCCGGCTACAACAATCGCCCTTACCTTGCGATCGCAGCGAGGACGAGAAAGGCGCAGCCGACTGCGCCGAAAAGCAAACTCACGATCCAGAACCGGCGTCTCTTTGTGAGCGCAGAGATTGCCGCGATGGCAATCGCGATTTGGAACATGGTCACGCCGCGCGCGAACACTTCGTGCTTGTGAAAGTTTGATTTCGCTGCGGCTTCTTTGCGTTCGGCTTCCGATTTGATCTCTTCTTGTTCTTTCTCGTAGCGATCGAGCTTTGATTGGTCCGATTCGTTAGGCGTGCCAGTGAACGACATTTTTGCGTCGAGCACCGAAGCTTTGATGCTTTTCGCCTGGTAAAAACTCCACTGATCGGAAGCTTCGATTTGGTTCATCATCGCCTCGTTCACGTGTCGCCCGGAGAGCAGTCCCGCAATCGCAGCCAGGACCGCAAGGAGAGCAGTGCTCAAGGCCACCCATGAAATCCAGGCGGCGCCGCTGTGTTCGGCGGTTTCCTTTACGTGTTCGTGTAAATGCTCGAGCGGAACTTCCGATTCTTCCATCGCGGGAGCTTAGGATTCAGAATCGTCGATTCAAGATGAAATCGACAAGCCGGTCGGAAGCAGCTTAATTCAGCTGCGAAATCCCAATGAGCAAAACCGTAACCGCGCCAGTGATCTGTCAGGTTTGCAAAAAGCCGAAGTCGCCGCACAGCGGAATGATTGCGGAATTGATTCGGCCGTCGCTTCTCGAGTTCATCAAAAAGAAATTGCCCGATTTGGACGACAAAGGTTTTATCTGCTTCGATGACTTGGGCGAATTCCGGAAGGATTACATCAAAGAGGTTTTGGAAGACGAGATTGGCGAACTTTCGGTGCTCGACCAGGAAGTCATCGAGAGTTTGGAACAGCACGAGATTCTTTCCAGCGATATCGAGAAGCAATTCGAAAAGAAGCTGACTTTTGGTGAACGTCTTTCGGATCGGATTGCCGAGTTCGGCGGCAGTTGGAAATTTCTCATTACATTCGGCGCTGTCATTGTCGTGTGGATCGGTGTGAATGCCGTGTTGCTTGCTACCCGAGCGTTCGATCCTTATCCATTCATTCTTCTCAATCTCATTCTCTCCTGTCTGGCCGCAGTGCAGGCGCCGGTCATCATGATGAGCCAAAACCGGGCCGAGTCGCGCGATCGGTTGCGAGCAGAAAACGACTACAAGGTCAATTTAAAAGCCGAGCTCGAGATTCGGCATTTGCATGAGAAGATCGATCACCTGCTGCGGCGGCAATACAATCGGCTATTCGAGATTCAACAGATCCAGGTCGAGTTACTGGAAGAAATTAGCCGTCAGAAAAAATAGCCGCTTCGTTCATTCAATCGAGGGGCTCAGTCACGAACTCGCGGCGCGTGATCTCTCCGGGCAAAAGATTGTGCTTGCCTTTTTTGGAACATCCTGCGCAATATTGCTGGCGTTGAACCGCAGAGCGTCAGCGGTGGTTCGATTTGCGTGTAAAAAAAAATCCGGAACGCTGACGCGGAGAAAAGGAGTAACAAGGATGAAAAGATCAAATGCAGTACGGCTGATGTTTTTGCTGGCAACGATGTTTGCCATAGTATTTTTGGTGCGAGCTGAATCTGGCGACAAGCGCACGATTGCGTCCCAAACAATGAGTGCGCCGCGCGCCCCCATTCAAATTATCGATCAAGACGGCCAGCCAGCCGTAAGCGGCGCGCCGTCGGCTACCAGCACGATTGTCGATGTGCAAGTGGGGCCGGGTTTCGCGTTTGCGCCGGATACGGTCAACATCTCGGTGGGTGACACGGTGCGGTGGACTTGGGCAGGCGACGGTCACAGTGTGACCAGCGGCCAGCCGTGCCAGGCCGATTCGCAATTTTGTTCCCCTAATGACATGAACTGCTTCCCAGGAGTCCTTTCCAATACAGGTACGGTTTATACGCACACGTTTGCGCGGTCTGGCACTTATTCTTACTTCTGTCTCGCGCACTGCTCCCTTGGCATGACTGGCGTGGTCAATGTCTCGGGTGGTTGCGCGCCGTCGGGGTGGTCAGCTGGTCCGAACCTGCCGACAGTATTGGTCAGAGCGGTTGGCGTTTGGTTTCCGGCTGACGGCAACTTCTACACGATGGGTGGCCGTACCGCAGACGCGGCAGGCTCTGACTTCCAGCACGTGCTTCGCTACTCACCCACTTCCAACGCCTGGACGCAGATGGGTGTGACATTGCCCGACAACCAGATGAACAACATGGCTTGTGGCGTGCTCGCCGTGTCAGGCACTCCTTACATCTATTGCGTGGGCGGCTCCGCAGCTGGCGGGACCACGGCTACCGCGCGCGTGTTCTTCTACAACCCTGTTACCGACGCCGTGACCACGCTTACCGCTGGAGACAACTGGCCTGGGGACGCCTCAGGCACAATCTTGCCAGGTGGATTTGCAGT
Organism: Verrucomicrobiota bacterium; assembly: GCA_003219005.1. Lineage (GTDB taxonomy): Bacteria > Verrucomicrobiota > Verrucomicrobiia > Chthoniobacterales > UBA10450 > Udaeobacter. The sequence continues at coordinate 2,188 of QHPG01000129.1, read as the reverse complement.
GCATAACGACAAGCTGTACATACTCGGGGGTTTCGACATCCTCGTCGCCTCCACCAACCAGATATGGCAGTTTGATCCCACTGCTGCGGTAGGCTCCAAGTGGCTACAGCGAGTAAACACGCCCGAAGGGGTCATGTACGCACCCACATGCACCATAGGCGACATCATCTACTTGGCAGGGGCATCAGATTTCCAGGGCGGCTTGGTAGTAGACACCACCAACTCCTTCAGCTTCAATCCTGCCAGTAACACGACCGGCTCCATCGCGGCCATCCCGCGGGCCACGGGTGAGACGCGCGGTCTTACCTTCAATGGTTTGATGTATGTGATGGGCGGCGGTAGAGTCGCGCCCAATCCATCCACTGAGGTGGACATCTACAACCCGGGGACTAACAGTTGGTCAACAGGCATGCCGTTCATGACTGCCCGGCGCAACTTCCCCACCGACACCGACGGCACGACCAGGATTTGGTTGGGAGGCGGTTATGATAGTTCTGGTATCACACCGCTGGACTCGATGGAAATCTTCTGCGCTGCCGGGGCCTCACCAACTCCTACTGCTACGGCAACAGCAACTGCCACACCGACAGTCGCAATAACGCCCACGGTTACGCCGACACCGACACATACACCGACTCCAACACCAACAGTCGTAGTAACGCCCACTGCCACGCCGACAGCGACACATACACCGACGGCAACGCCGACAGCGACACATACACCGACTCCAACACCAACAGTCGTAGTAACGCCCACTGCAACGCCGACAGCGACACATACACCGACGCCTACGCCGACAGCGACGCGAACACCGACGCCAACGCCGACGGTCGCGGCTACCGCCACAGCCACAGCTACACCTACCGTGGCTGGTACAGCGACCCCGACGCCGACCTGCGGCGGCCCGGCCGCGTGGCAATCGGGCCCGGCCCAGCCTCCGGCCCGTTATGCCTTCCAAGGCGCCCTCGGCACGGACAACCTGCTTTACGTCGCCGGCGGCCAGACCGCCGACTCCGTGCCGACCGTGTATGACCAGGTCTCACGCTATAACTATACGACTAACACTTGGAGCAACGTCGCCCCGCTGCCCGTCCCCCTCGGCCAGGGCACTACCGGCGCGTGGAACGGCAAGATCTACGTTGCCGGCGGCTTCATTGGTGGTACCAGCGTGACCAACGCCCTGCGCATCTACGACATCGCCACCAACACCTGGACCAGCGGCGCGAACATGCCCACCAGTCCCGGCGTCGAAGCGGCGGCGGGGGCGGTGGTCAACGGCAAGTTCTACGTCATGGGTGGCGACGACTTCAACAACGGCCTGAACACCAACTTCATCTACGACATCGCCACCAACACCTGGACTACGGGGGCGACGCTGCCCGATTTCCGCACCAACACCTATGGTACGGCCTACAACGGGCTGATCTACGTCTACGGCGGGGTGATCCTACCCGCGTTCACGACCACGGATACGCTGCTGCGCTACGACCCGGTGGCGAACAGTTGGACCAACCTCGGCTCGGCGGGCACCGGCGGCCTCGGCAACTACGGCGCCATCGCGCCCTTCGGCTTCAGCTCGGGCCAACTGGTAATCACCGACGGCGCGGACGCCAGTGGTAATTCCACTACCGCCACCCACATCTTCACCATCAGCAGCGGTACGTTCAGCGCCGGCCCGGCGATGATCGGCAACCGCGCTGGGCACGCGCAGGGCACCCTGCCCGATGGCCGGGTGCTGGTCGCCGACGGCTTCAACACGGCGAGCACCACGGTGAGTACGGTCGAACTGCTCACCACCCCGCCCTGCCCCAGTGCGACACCTACTGCGACGGCTACACCTACTGTGTTTGGTACACCGTCCGCCACGCCTACGTGCACACCGATCGTGATTCGCGGAAGAATCCCGGGCAAGGGTCCCCTACAGACCGGTCGCATCGTCAGCGATGACCCACCGAGTACCTGCGCGGCGCCGCAAACGTGCGCGGTCTTCGATACTACCCCTCGTCATTACAAATCCTACACGTTCACTAATACGACTGGCTCGAGCCAGTGCGTGACAGTGACGCTCGATCCAACGACTTGCACAGGGGCTCACTCCCTCCAGTCGGTGATGTATCTGGGGAGCTTTGATCCCGCCAACGTATGCACAAACTACCTGGCAGACATCGGCAACAGTCCGGACGTAGCC
>QHPG01000183.1 GCA_003219005.1 Verrucomicrobiota bacterium | reverse complement strand
ATCGGATTTTCGATTTTCGATTTTCGATTTTCGATTGGTTCGGAACCGGCGTGGCGGAAGCCTAGATCATTTCGACATTGGGCGTTCGGCGTTGGGCGTTCGACGTTTCCCCCCTGCTCCCTTATTGCGATGAATTCCATTTCCGATGTGATGATTCCCTGCCGCGCGTACCAGAGCTGCGTGACAGGATGGCCAGCGCTGCCGCGCAGAGGTTTCCGAGAAATGCCAAACGCCGAACGCCGAACATCGAACGTCGAATTATTGTCCTCGCCGTTGCCGCCTTCTGACTTCGACGTTGAGCGTTGGACGTTGGACGTTGGACGTTTTCTGTGCGCATGCGCAGCGTGCGACTCAGAAAGCCAGCCATCATCAATCGGCTGAACTTTGCGTCCTTCGCATTCTTCCACATCCCCTCGGTCCCGGATCCATTTCGCGCGCAATGGCGGAAGACCTCGCGTGACGTCACCGTGAAAATCCGGATTGCCCCATGGGCCGCTGGTGTCGTAAACGCGCACCGGCTCGTTCACCTCAATCTCGCCGCTGATGGATTTTGTCGGCGCGAGCGCGATTTCGCGGAACGACACGCAAACATCGGAATGAATTTTGCCGCTCACGTAAATCTTTTTGGAATTTGGAAGAGGCGCATCCGTGCTTTGCGAATCAATTGAGTCGTTGGGCGCAATCATGACTGAGTGTGATCACTGTCCTTTTGGGAGGTCCCTCATTTCATTCGGGATGACAAGAAATGGAACGCGAATATCAGGTTCGGACATCATTCATGCTTATTCGTGTGCATTCGTGGTTAAAAAAAGGGCCATGCGCGGTTGCACGCATGGCAGACATCGCCAGTCCGGCATCGGACCCTCGCTCCCTTCGGCGGCATTACCCACATCAGGTTCAAGGGGTCTCCAGCCTGCGCCAGACTCTCAGCCACTGCGGCTCCCCCGCACTCGCTGCTACGGTACAGTGACAAGTGGCGAGTGACAAGTGACGAGTTTCCGTCGCCGCGGTGCTCCGTTAAGCAATCTCTGCGTTCTCCGTACTCTCTGCGGTGAAAGAAAGAGAAGTTATGGACTAGCAGCGGGTTTAGCGCCCGCGGCTGGAGCTTCCTTCACATTCGTGTGAAAGATCGCCTGCCATTGTCCCTTCTGTTTCTTCCAGACGGAAGCGGCGTTGTAGGTACCGGACTGGTCTTGCCCATCGTATGTACCTTCGAGGGCCACCTTGTAGGTCGTGATACATGTGTCCGGGCCAGCGGGCGTGGCTTTGTAATCGCTGATCGCGAACGATTTCATGTCCCACTTCTGCATGTCCGCCACTTCCTTTTGCATGTCGGACATGCCTTCGGCATAGACTCCCACAAACTTTGCGGAGACGACTTTCTTGAAGTCGTCGGGTTTTTTGTCCTTAAACGCCTGCCAGGCCGCTTTCTCTTTTTGCTGCATTGCGTCGTCGTTTGTCGCGGCGGTCGAAATGGCAACGGTTGCCAGCAACGCGATCATTGTGTACCTGATCATTCTTTTCATGGTGTCCTTTCGTTGAAGTTGAGTAATTCGATCACCCTGATGTATTCAAGCAGAGGGTCAAGGCCAATCAAAAAAATCGGTGCTCTTAATTCAGCAACCGCGTACGAGCGAAGTCATTAACGCGAACATTTGTAGGGCGCCTGTGTCAGGCGCCGGCCCTGGCGTTTCACAGAAATGCCCTACAGAGCGGCTGCGCTCTCACGGAACGATCGGAGCGGACTGCAGCTTTGCTTGCGATAATCCGCGACGAGCATTGGCGGCTGTTTCTTAACTCCCAAGGCCCGATAGTTCTCGATCCCGACGCTGATCGCCGCCGCCAGCTTGCCGCGCCAATCTTCGTTCGCAATCATTTTGCATTCCCCGCGTTCTGTGAGGAATCCTCCCTCGATCAGCACAGCCGGCACTTTGGTCAGACGCAGAACAGCAAACCGCGCGCGTTTTATGCCGCGGTCATACTCCGGGATATGACCGATGAGCGAATGATAAATGCAAGCCGAGAGCGCCATGCTTTGTGCATCCACTCCACTGCCGGGTTGCGTGTTGAAGGAGCTCGAAGTCAGCGCGGTGTCCGACGTCGATGGCGCGCCGCGCGGCGTGAACGAAAAAATTTCGAACCCGGTGGCGTTTGGATCATCATTCGTCGCATTGAAATGAATGCTGACGAAGATCGAATTGCGCGCGGCGTTGGCGATTTTTGCGCGCACTTCCAACGGCACAAAATAATCCCCCTCGCGGGTCATGATCACGCGCAGCCCTTTCGCCTGCAAAAGCGGTCGGAGCTTGCGCGCCACGTCGAGCGCAAAATCTTTTTCGTTTCCGTAACGGCTGACCTGCCCTTTATCGTAGCCGCCATGTCCGGGATCCAAAACGATCGTTTGGACGCTACCAACGTTTGAAACACGATGCGGGCGGACCAGCGGCTCGATGGTTTTGGCCACATCAGTGCGCGAGACCAGATATTTCCCGTCCTGCTCGATTAGCGGAAAACACAACCAACTGCGTGCGCCATTAATCATCGCTTCGCGGCTGCCACTGACAAATTCGAGCGGATTTTTGACTGTCTCGAATCGCATTTTCTCGCCCCGTGCGACGACGCCTGCGGGCAATCCGTAAAAGCTCGAAACATTTTCAACAGTTAGATAATCGTGACCGCCTACTTTGATGACCTCCCAATCGCCGCCAGCTACTGTGATTGTTTGCGAGAGCGCGATCCCGGCCGTGAGTAATGCTATGTTCAACCGAGATCGCGCCGTTCGAATCATCTGTGCGCTAGGGTATCAAAAGACTGCTTCAATCTCAAATCGCGTGGACATCAACACGCGTGCGTATGGACGCGACGCATCGGGAAAAACCGATGTTCCTATCAAAGTTAATTTGACTCGGCACGTACTTCTGCTAACAACCGGAAATGTTTTTGCCTACTCGACGTGCTTTCGGTGTCTGGATTGCATTAAGCCTGCTCGGCATCGCGCCTCTATCGGCCATCGCAGTTTCCCCTGCTCAAAAATTTCCAAAGGCTTGCGTCTGGCGTGTGACCAACGCCAAAGCGTCATTTTATCTCGTGGGCTCAATTCATGCGCTCAGCAAAAGTGATTATCCGCTCCCCTCGCCTTACGAAATCGCGCTAAGAGACAGCAAGCGCTTCGTTTTCGAATTCGATCCGAACCATGCCGCCGAATTCGAAAGGAAATTTGAAGCTGCCGCAAAATATCCGCGGGGACAGGATATCCGCTCGAAGATTGATCCCGAGCTTCTGGCTTGGCTCCGTAAGAATATTTTGACCGTCAAAGCCGAACACCGCCGCGGAAAGCGGGCAGGAGTTGCCGCTTTCGACAGCGAGCTTTGTTACAAACCATGGTGGATTGCACAGCATCTTGCCGCCCCAGCCAGCTACAGCAAAAGTTCCGCGTCGCACGGCTTGGACAATTATTTCGTGGACCATGCGAAAATGGTCGGAAAAGAGATAGGAGGCCTCGAATCGGTTGATGAACATGTAGCGGTTCTTGGCGGATTGTCAGATCGCGACAGCGAATTCATGCTGCGGGACGCGCTTACTCAGCCGACGGATGGCCAAAAGGAATTCAGCAGGATGTACAAGGCATGGCGCAGGGGGGATACTAGTGCGCTTTGGGCGGGTGACGCTCGATTGCGCAACCAGGCGCCCAGGATTGCGGCCCGGCTTGTCGAAGATCGCAACGTGAAATGGGTTCCGCGCATCGAGGCCGAACTGAAAACTGGCAAGCCGACAGCAATTGTTGCAGGCGCTCTGCATTTTGCCGGTCCGCGCGGTGTCATAGCGCTATTGCAAAAACGCGGCTACGAAATCGAGCAGTTGTAAGCGCGCGAACGCAAACGCTCGGGGTAGCGCACGCGTCTCGCGTGCTGGTTTTCGGCGTCGCGCCGAAACAATCTTTCCTTGGGTGCGGAGCCGCCACGTTGTGGCGAAATTTAAAGAAAAGTTCGCGATCGCGGGACGCGCGCGCTACCCGGAAACGCTACCGCCGCTTCAACGGAACTGCGTTTAGAAGGTCTAATTCGCATTAAGCAACCCGGAGGCCACATTGCCTTTCGAAAAACTATGAAGCCATTCATCCCGATCATCATTTCGATTTTTTGTGTATTCAACCTGCGCGCTGCAACAGAGCCGCAGATCGAGAAAAATCCGCCGCCGATCGATCCAAACAACATGGATACGTCGGTCAAACCCAGTGATGATTTCTTCCGCTATGCCAACGGCGCGTGGATCAAGCGCACTGAGATTCCGCCGGAGTATTCCCGATGGGGGGCGTTCAATGAGTTGATCGAGCACAACAACGACGCGCTGCACGCGATTGCCGAGAAGGCCGCGGGAACGCAGGTCGATCCAAAGCTCGCGCCGGAAACACAAAAGGTGGGCGATTACTACGCCAGCGGCATGGACGAGCAAACAATCGAGGCCGTGCGAACGAAACCGCTCGCAGAAGAGTTCCAGCGCCTCGACGCTATCAAAGACCGCGCTGATCTGTTGAAGGAAATCGCGCATCTGCACACAATTGGCATCGGCGCATTTTTCGGATTTGGCGCAGGTCAGGATGCAAAGGACAGCTCGCGCGACATCGCGCAGGCGGTGCAGGGCGGGCTCGGCATGCCCGATCGCGATTACTACACCAAGCAGGACGCCGACATGAAAGAGAAGCGCCAGAAGTACGTCGCGCATGTGACGAAGATGCTGACGCTCTTAGGCAAGCCGCAGGAAAAAGCGGCCGAAGACGCGAAAAAGATCCTGGCGCTGGAAACAAAACTGGCCGAAGCGTCGCGCACTCGCGTGCAATTACGCGACCCAATCAAAAATTACAACAAGATGGGCGTGCGACAGCTGCAGGACCTGACGCCCGACTGGAACTGGAGCGATTACTTCAAGACGATCGACCTGGTCGAGCCGGGTGATATCAACGTGCATCAGCCAGAATTTTTCAAAGCGGCTGACGATTTGTTTAGATCGACGTCGATGGAGGATTGGAAGGCATACCTTCGCTGGCACTTGATCAATGCGACCGCGCCGGATCTTTCGAAGGATTTCGTGGACGAAGATTTCAATTTCAGAGAGCGGGTCCTGCGCGGCACAGAGCAGATCAAGCCGCGTTGGAAGCGGGTGATCCTGTCCGAGGATGACGAGATCGGCGAAGCGCTCGGAAAATTGTACGTCGCCTTTTATTTTCCACCCGAGGCGAAAGCGCGCGCCCTCGAGCTCGTGAACAATCTGAAGGAGGCGCTGGCCGATCGAATTAAAACGCTCGAGTGGATGGACGAACCGACCAAACAGGAAGCGCTCAAGAAACTCGCTGCGTTCACGGTAAAGATCGGTTACCCCGATAAGTGGCTCGATTATTCATTGCTGCAGATCGACCGCGGCCCGTACATCTTGAACGCGCTGCGGGCTGAACAATTCGAGGCTGATCGCGACATTAAGAAGATCGGCAAACCATCCGATCGCACCGAGTGGGGGATGACACCACCCACGGTGAACGCCTATTACAACTCGAACATGAACGAGATCGTTTTCCCGGCCGGCATTTTGCAGCCGCCGTTCTTCTACGCGAGCGCCGACGACGCGGTGAACTACGGCGGGATCGGCGCCGTCATCGGTCATGAGATGACGCATGGCTTCGATGATGAGGGACGGCAGTTCGACGCCAAAGGCAATTTGCGCGACTGGTGGACACCGAAATCCGCCGAGGAATTTAAGAAGCGCTCAACTGCGATCGTGCAGCAATACAACGAATACCAACCGTTGCCTGGCCTGCATGTAAACGGCGAGCTGACCCAAGGCGAAAACATCGCCGACATCGGCGGAGTGAAACTCGCCTACGCTGCGTTGCAAAAAGCTCTCGACAAACATCCCGAAGAGCGGAACAAAAAGATCGACGGCTTCACGCCGGAGCAACGCTTCTTTCTGTCCTTCGCCGCGATCTGGCGACAGAAAAGTCGGGATGAAGACCAGAAAATGCGCCTGACCACCGATCCACATTCGCCTGCACAATTTCGGGTGAATGGGCCGCTCTCGGACCTGGTGGAATTTCAGAAAGCGTTTAACATCCCCGACGGCTCGCCGATGGTGCGCGCTGCCGATAAGCGCGTGAACATTTGGTAATGAAAACCTTGTAGGGCGTCTGTGTCAGACGCCGACCATCGAATGGCGTTTCATAGAAACGCCCTACAATTTCACTCCTTCGCCACCTTCCCGCCCCAACTTCTTGTCATTCCGAGCGGAGCGAGGAACCTCACAATCGAAGCGCGGATAACACGCATTACTTAGCGTAATCAATCACCCTGTGGGAGGTCCTTCGCTCCGCTCAGGATGACGCGCGATTGTTTATTCCCGCGCAATTTTCCCGCCCCAACTCAGAATCTTCGCCTTCGCCCCTGCCGCTTCGGCTTCCTTGATGTTGCCGGCGCGATTGTAAAACAGCGAGAGGCTTGTCCAACCGATCTGATCGTCGGGCCGAAGCTCCGTGGCTTTTTTGCCTGCTTCAATCGCTTCTGCAAAGCGGCCGAGTTTCATCAGCGCCATGCCGAGCGCGTGCCAGCCGTCAAAGAAATCCGGCGCCATCTCAACACACTGCCGGTATTTCGCCACGGCGTTGTCCAGATCGCCTACAGCGAGGTCGCCACTCGCGTCATCAAAGATTTGATCAACCGTTTCCATTTTATCGCTATCAGGAGCTCATCAAGGAGCGGCTGTCTCTAGTCCGCCGTATTTTACCCGGAGATCTGGAGAGCGCCGTTCCTTGGGGCCCTAGCCTTTGCTGAACTGAAGTCCGGCTGCTTGCTGCCGGTCGCGCAACCATTCGTAGAAAACAATTCGCTCTTTGTTATCGAGAAGTCTTTTCTCAAACGCTGCCTTTTTCTCGCCAGCCTCACTGTCCGCGAAGGGCTCTCGCTTCTCCAAAATAGCGACAAATCCGTCAGTACCTGAAGGAGAAAAATCGCTGATCTCGCCGGGGCTCAGGAATGCCACAGCTTCTTTGATCGCGGGAAGATCAGGAGGTTCGTTCTTCGGCTCCTTGCTTTGAGAAGGCGGCTCAGTCTTTGGTTCCTTGCCTTGGGAAGACAACTCGTTCTTTGATTCCTTGCCTTGCGAAGCCGACTTCTTCTTCGGTTCCTTGCTGCCTTGGGAAGCCAGTTCATTCTGTGGTTCCTTGCCTTGGGAAGAAGGTTCGTTCTTTGATTCTTTATCTTGGGAAGACAGCTCGCTCTTTGGTTCCTCGGTTTGATCCATTTCCTTGCCTTGGGATTTGGTTGTTTCCTCCTCAAACAGCGAAAATGCCGGGAGCTTTTCAGACTTTACGCCTGCCTTTTGAATGGTTGCCTCAAGCGGTTGTCCAGATTTCGTTGCTTCGCGGAGTTGCTGCACCACTTCCGCGCCTTTCGTTGACATCAACTCGCGGTCCCGCGACTTCTTGAGCGCGTCCACGATTTTTGGTTTCGCTTCCTCGACTGTGAGAGGACGCGCCTCGGTGATCCCGGTGAGATGCAAAATATAAAATCCATCCGCCACCTGAATCGGATCGCTGTTCGCCTCCTGCACCGTTAGTTTAAAAGCTGCGGCGCCTAGCTGCGCATCCGCTTTCAACTGCGGGTCGGGCGCCGCTGCCGTAAATTCGCCGGTCTCATGCACCGGCGACTTAAATTTCTCAGCTGCCTGCTTGAAATCCGCGCCTTTTTCCAATAGCGCCTGCGTGAAATCGGTTGCGCGATCGGCGAGCTTTTGCAAAACGTCGATCCGTTCTTTCCCCTTCAACTTCTTCTGGTCCTCGCTCAAGCCGAGATTTACAAACTGCACCTTGCGTTTCTCGTCGGTCTTGAGCTCGGTCTTGTGCGCGTCGTAATATTTCTGCACATCCTCATCCTTAACAGTGATCTCCTTATCAAAATCGGCGGAGTGAAATCGAATGACGTTCACGTAGAATTTGTCGTAGCCGCGCTGAAAATTTTCGTCGAGCTCGCCTTTGGAAATTGAAATGCCCGCAGCCAGGAGCCGCTTGATTTCATTGAGGCAAAGCTCATCGCGCACCAATTGTTCGATATGCTCTTCGCCAAGGCCCATCGGGCCCAAGGCGTTCCGCACAAACTCGCTGAACTTGTTCATGTCGAACCCCGATTCACTCTGAAACGCCGGCAACTTGCGAACGACATCGGCGATTTCAGAACCGTCTGGGCGAAGACCAAGCCGCCCTGCTTCGTGCCGCAGGACCAGCAAGTTAATAATGAATTGGACCGCAACCTGATTCTGGTTCAGCCCGGACCCTCCCGCGAGTGTCTGCACGAACTCAGACATGCCAAGCGCCTGCGCCAGGCTGAGGAGCCGGGCAATTTGCTGCGCTTCCAGCATCGAAACATTTCGGTCGTACATGCGAGCAAATTGATCGGAGCGCATCGCGCCATAATCCGGCCGTTGCACGAAATAGAAAACGAACGGGATCGCCAGAACGGCGATGACGATCATCAGCCAGTCCTTGTGCCTGCGCAGTGCCTTCATCATAACGGATGAAAATTGTAGCGCGCTGAAGCTCAGCCGCAAATTCCGAAAATTCCAAATCCCAAGCTCCAAACAAATCGGATTCTGTCATTCCGATCGAAGTGGAGGAATCTCTGGCTATTATCTCCTCGGCGTCATATGTGCGGATAATTCGAGATGTCTCGACTTCGCTCGACATGACAAACATTGTTCGAGCGCCTGTTTTAATTTATTGCCGTCTTCCTGAAGTGCCGTGCGATAAGGCGTCCTCTGCGGTTTGCCGGATCAATTCCCATGCTTTGCGCAGATGTTCTTCGGTAGTGAGCACGTTACCGAAGCCAATTCTCATCACTGTTCGGCCGCGCAATTTTGTTTGTGTGAGATAAGCGCGTCCGGAAGCATTGATTCGCTCCACGAGTTCGCTGTTCAAATTGTCGAGTTTCTTTTCGTCGGCGCCAATAAAACGAAAACAAACCACGCCCATGCTGACCGGAGCGGCGAGCTCGAAGCGGTTGTCTTTTTTGATCCAGTTGGCGAGCAGGTTTGCAAGGCGAATTTGTTCGCGCAGGCGCGTCACGATTCCCTCGCGGCCTAACGAGCGCCAGATCACCCAGGCCTTGAGTGCGCGAAACCTGCGACCCAGTTGGATGCCGTAATCCATGTAATTTTTTTCGGTTTCCACCGTGTCGCCGCGCAGATATTCCGGCACGAGTGTGAACACGTGGCGCAACCGCTCGAGATCGCGCACGTAAAGCACGCTAAAATCGAGCGGCACAAAAAGCGATTTGTGCGGATTGATCACGATGGAATCGGCCATCTCCCATCCCTCGCCCAACCATCTGTATTCAGGCAACATGGCGAACCCGCCGCCATAAGCGCCGTCGATGTGCAACCAGATCTTTTGTTCCTGGCAAATCTTCGCGATTTCCAGAATCGGGTCGACGCTCGCGGTCGAAGTCGTTCCCACGGTCGCGACGACCGCCATCGGCTGGAGACCTGCCTGCCGATCATGCGCGATAGTTTGGCCTAACGAGTTTACGTCCAGCCGAAATTCGTCGTCGCTCCGAACACGGATCACATTTTCCTCGCCAAGGCCGAGAGCGATTGCCGCTTTTTCGGCCGAGCTGTGGGCTTGATCCGAAGTGTAAATGCGAAAACGCGGTAGATCGCGATTAGTCAGGCCAAGTTTTCTTGTGTACGGCGCGGCCTGCTCGCGCGCGACCGCGAGCGCATGCATGATTCCCACCGACGCCGTGTCGTAAACCACGCCGCCGAACTCGTCAGGCAAGCCAAGCCATTGCCTCAGCCAATCGATAACGACAGTTTCCAGCTCCGTCGCAGCCGGACAAGTGCGCCATGTCATCGCGTTCACGTTTAACGGCGCGCTGAGGATTTCGCCGAGAATTCCCGGCGCGGTGGTAGTCCAACCAAAATAGCCGAGAAACATCGGGTGACTCCAGTGCACCATGCCGGGAACGATCAGGCGATCGACGTCGCTGAGAATTTTCTCGAATGGCTCGCCGTCTTCCGGCGGTTGCCGAGGAAGCTGCGCACGAATCGCGCCAGGTCCCGCGACTGCGGGATTAGGCGCGACACGCAATGATTCGATATTTTCGCGAAAATCCGCGATCCAGTCCGCAAGCTCATGCAACTGTTTGCGGAATTCCTCCGGCGTCGTGTCACCAGGCGATTGTTGATCCTTCATTCGTGATGCAGGCAATCCTGCCTGCAAGTATTCACGCCGCAAATGAAGATTAACGCAGCCAGGATTGTCTGCGTCACGTTAGTCAAAACGCAAAACCGAAACTGAAATGGAATGCGCCGAAATCTTCGTCTGGGCGCGGATTGGGATTGACGCCGTAATCGAGGCGAATCGGGCCGACGGGCAGCTTGTAGCGCAAGCCCGCGCCTATGGCATAGCGCATATTGTTGAGACCAACTTCTTCCGACGTCGGCAATAAATTGCCGGCATCAGTGAAAATGGCGCCCTGAAGTTCTCCAAAAATCGGGAAGGTGTATTCGACATTAAACACGGTAAAGAATTCGCCACCGACGGGATGCCCGTGATTATCGTGCGGGCCGAGATCGCGTTCGCCGAAACTGCGCACGGTTGAGGCGCCGCCATTGAAAAAACGTTCGTCGATCGGGATGGCAGTCGCTTCGTCGGAACCGCTGGTTGTGAGCGAATGGATCACCCCGACGCGCGCGCCGAACGCGATTGAGGACTGCTGGAACCATCTTTGGAACGGCGTGCCCGTCGATTCATCGGCCACGACACCCGGCGTGAGTGGCTTGGGTCCAAATGGAAGGTAATAACCGACGCGCATCGTGCCGCGGATGTATTCGATGTCGCTGCCGAGCGCGCTCGGGGCCACATCCAATGTATTATTGATCAGGAACCCGCGCGGGTTCACATATGGACTCTCACGAAAATCAAGCGTGTTGGTAAGACCAACAGTATTTACGAAGTACTTTGTTGGCCCGAGGAGGAATTCCGGCTTTATCTCGGAGTCCGTGATCTTTACACGGCGCACTGAAAAAATCAGGGCCGCCTCGTCGTTTTTGGTAATTTTGCGGCTCAGTTCGAATCGTCCGCCCAATTCAAATTTTGTGTAGCCGTCGTAGTTAAATGTGAGGGCTGCTGCACGTGCCGTGAAAACAAAATCGGTGTCCAAAAAGAACGGATCCTGATACAGAATTTCGCCTCTGTAACTGCGCTGCGAGACTTCGATCGACGCCGTGACCGGACGGCCATAGCCGAACAGATCGCGATCGCCAACCTGAACGCCAGCGAGTGCGCCTTCGTAAGTGTCGAATCCGACCCAAAAGCCAAATTCTTTGCTCTTGGCTTCCTCCGCTGAAATGTCGAGGCGCAACAAATGTCCATCTACCGGCACCGGCTTGATTTGCAGCAGATTGAATTGGCCCGTCTTCATGAGGGTGCGAAACCGCTCATCAAGAACGTCCGGGCTATACGTTTTTCCACGCAACCTTGTAAACCGTTTGCTTACAAAACTGGGATGCAGCCGAGTTAGACCGTTAACAGTTACACCATCGAAGTGGTAAACGGGTCCCGGAGAGATCGTGATTTCCACCGGGACGTGTCCATTGACCGCTTCTTCTGGCGCGCCGCTGGCATCCACCTTGACGTCGTAATAGCCGCGCGCCTTGAAATATGCCTGGAGACGCCGCGGAATATCCTCTACGCGGGCGTCCGTATAAGGTCGCTGCAACAAATCCACAATCTGTCCCCGCAGCGCCTCCGCGCCATAAATGGTCTGCCCCGTGAAGACGATGCTGCCGAAGAAATATTGGCGCCCTTCATGAATTGGAACGACCACATCAACCTCGCTGCTTTGTTCTTGAAACTTGTAACGCGGCGGATCGACTACCACGTCCAGAAATCCTTCCGCCACGTAAAAGCGTTGCACCAAGTGGCCGCCCTCCTCCATATCGGCGGCCACAAACGGCAGCTTTTTCTCGAATTGCGAATATCGCTCGCGCGTCGGCCCCACCATGTATTCGAACAGTTTGTCCGCTGGCTCTCGCGCATTTCCGTCGAAGACAATGGTGCGCAGCATGAATCGCGGACCTTCGGTAACGTCCAGGCGAACCCGGTTCCCTGACTCTATGACATAGTGGACGTTCACTTTCGTAAAGCCGTGCTTTCGGTAGAAAACTTCGAGGAAGAATGCGAGATCGTCCGCGCGGGCTGGGCTCAATCCGAAATCCTCGATCGTGGTGATCTCTTCTTTCAGCGCCGAACGTAATTCTTTTTCAGTGAAAGCTTGCTGACCACGAAATTCGATGATGCTCGCATGCTCCGCGCGTTTTTCCTGCTCTTTGACCACTGCTCGCCGCTCTCTCTGCTGTTGCTCCGGCCGGGTGACATCAACCGCGCTCTGCGTCGCAGCTTCAAATGCGAGGGCCACGCTTCCAACAGAGAAAAGGAGCCCGTAACGCATCTTAGGAACCTGTTGAAATACTCAGCCATGCCGCGCGAGCGCGCTTTGGGCTGGATGGCAAGGCGCGAGCGACGAGCATGTTCGAAGTAACCTGTGAGCAGCGAGGAACGCTGTCAGATAGCCCAAAGCGCCCTCGTCCTCCGGATTGCGACGCTTTTTCGCCTCTCCTGCGTTGCTCGTCGGTTATCCCGCTACCGCGGGAAGGGTATGCGCCCTCCTCACGCCTTAGAGAGGCGAAAAATCGGCAGCAACGCGGTGTGGCTGGGTATTTCAACAGGTTCCTAACGAAAACGAATCAGATACTTTAGCTTCCCTCGGAAATCACCGTGCACGCCCACATCGCCAGTGAGCACGAAGTGATCGTCAATCTTGAACCGGACAGTCGCCTGTTGCTGACCAGTTCGTGGATCCACTGTTCCCAAATCCAGATCCAACCGGTTAAATACCGTGTTGCTCTCGGTTGGTTCGCCTTTCTTGACGATTTTGCGGTAAAGCTGTTGCACCAATAACATCGCCGCTCGCCCCGCCAGAACGTTGCCAGTCGAAAGTTCCTGTCTCGTCGCGCCAGTGGAGATCAACGAAATGATTTCCTCCTGCGCCAGAGGCGGTTCGCTTGTGAAAATCGCTTCTGGCGAAAGCAAAGTTCCGTAAACGTAAACGCGCACGGTGTAATCGCGGATAACCGATGTGCCTTGCAGATCGATTGTCGGATTCATCGAATCTTCCGGACTGAAAGTCAGTGAGCCGCGGGAAACCTCCAGCCGACTGAAAGGCAACGTCGCTTCGACATCTTGCATTTGCACCACGCCGTGCAACGCGGGACGCAGCCCCGTTCCCGTCAACTTCAGATCCCCGGTCGCTCCGCCTGTCGCCAGATTGCCACGAATGAGCACCGGATTTTTGGTTTTGATCGCGACATCAAATTTCCAGTCGCGGAGCGGCGGATTCGGAAAAGAAAAAAAATCAGGACGCTCCGTGGGCGCCTGCGGTGCGGGTCTGCCCGGCAAACCGATCGGAATCAGATCGATATTTTTTAGAACATGGCTGTCCGTCATTGCGACGTTGCCGGTGACCGCCGCTGCAGCAAATGGTCCCGTTATCTTAAGGTCTGCATTCGCGCGCGCGGTAAGCGTATCGTTTCGCGCAAGCAGCACGCTGTCACCTTTGAGCTGCAAATCCAGGGTCGGCGCCGTCAATTTGGGAAACGTAATTCTGCCGCCCATGGTGAAACGGCCACCGGCCAAATCGCCTGCAAACCGATCGAGGGTGAGCGCGTTCTCTCTAAAAGTGAACCGCGCATTAAAGCTCCTTAACGCGGGGATAGTGGCGTTCGTAAAACGAGCCACGTTCACCGTCATGTCCCCTGCTCCGCTCAAGACCGGACGGCCGACTGTTCCGCTCACATCAACATCCAGGCCAAGATCGCCGTCCAGTTGCTCGAGTTCTGGTACAAATTGTCGAACAAAATTCACAGACGTGCGCGGGACACGCGCCTTTGCAGTAATCGGCGTGTCGTCGGGCACTTTTCGCGCATGCGTAATTTTGGGAATATCGAAGGGCATGCTTGCATTTATTTCCGCTGGCTGAATCCGCGGCTGTTGCAGTTTCCCGGCGACCGTCAGCCGATCCTGCGCGACCTGCGCGCTCAGTTCAAAAGTCGCCGGCTCCATTTTTGGCCATTGTTCATTTCGTAAATCGCGCACTTGCACGTCCATGCGCGCGTTCAAGTCGGCAACTGTTCCCTGTGCATCGAGCTTCGCGTTCATGATGCCGGACATCGCGGGTTTGATTCCGAGATCGTCGAACAATTTTTTAAGATCGAGGTTCTCAGATTGAAACGTCGCGGATACCTTGCCAGATGATGGGATAACCGCTGACTTAGTGCCGAGATTCCTCCACACAAACGGAATGGAGACATACCCGGATGCAAACCTCGCCCGGCCTTGATCAAGCTGAATCTTGTCTATCTCAAGCGTATCGCCTTTGGCCTGAGCGATGGCATGAAAATCCATATTGCTGCTGGCGAAAAACATGATCGGGATATCAAGACCTTCCGGCGAATACGACGCGTCGACGTTCGCCTGGAGCGATTGCAGATTACCGTAACGCCCTTTCTCGAGAACGAGCTTCAGCTTGCCGGAATTTTTCCAAGGAGCGACCCCGAAAGCGTTCGGGGTCGATTTCAAACTTGACGGCTGGGAAGCAGTCACGGCCTGCCCCTCGCCTTCCCAATCCAATCTGACCGAGCCGGTCAATTCATTTTGATTACCAGCAGCCCGGAGCAGCGGCTGAAGTGTTGATAAGTTCGCTACGCTTGCGGAAATCCTGCCGCTGTAGCGATGAGGTGGGCGCAGGTTGAACGTGCCGGTCGCGTTAATGAAATCAGTTTCGTTCAAAATCGCGCTGCAGTCGTTCAGGTAGATTACGTTGTTCGAAATCGAACACTGGGTGCTGAGTTGCCGGAAAACCAAATCTCGCATCCTCAGATTTGATCCGGACACCCACATTTGGCCACTGGCGGTTTCTTGTTTCCATTGAATCTGCGCCTGCAATTGCGACGGCCCGCTCACTCTGTTTGGAGAATCAGCAATCCAGAAATCGCCGGCCTCCGGCGCATTCAGAGCGACATCCACCGTCGCGGGTTGCGAAGAAAATTTACTAACCTCTGCGGGAAGCAGATAACGCCCGTGAGCATTCAGTTCATTTTGCCTTCGCCGGAGATTCAACCGATCCAATCCGAGAACGTCATCGCTCGAGTTGAGCGATCCTTCCGCGGAATCGACGATGTAATCCCGGTAACGTATTCCGGTTAAGTTGAACTCCATTGCTGTGCGAAGCTCTGCGAACCACGGTCTTTTATTATCGCCGCCCGCAACGCCCTTGGACGCGCGAAGCGTACAATTCAGCTTGTCGACGATTCCATCCTCGAACCCAACTGAGTCTGCGGTTACGCCGAGGGTTGCCTGTATAGTTGCATTGACAATATCTATCCTGCCGGTGAACTGGGCCGAGCCGGTCAACCCCACAGGTGTGCCCGCTGTTAGTCGTTCCAGATCAGGCGCCGAACCGGAAATTTCAAGATTCGCTGGTGTGCGGCCAAAGTCTTCGATCCTGGAAGGCAATTCGATTCCTCCGCGCAAATGAAATTCGTTCATGTCCTGAACGATCTCGGCCGACCGCAGGATTCCCCTGCCCTGTTCTGCTGAGATTTCGACAACGGCTCGACCCAAATTGAGTTCCGGGCGATGCACATCGCTCATTCGCAACGATAGGTTTCCGCTCCACGTGCGCGGCTGATCGACTATGCCTGAGCCATCCACAGCGAGATGCTCAATCTCGCCGGAAAGAAAATTCTCTGGAAAGAGAAGGAATTTGTTCAGCGATTCCCACGAGACCTTCTCTGCTGCCACATTTAATTTCGCGTTCAGCGAAGATTGCGTTTCTGTGAACGCAGCAGATGCCGATAATTGGCCGCCGCCGACTGTGCAGTTGAGATTGATCCCCAGAGCATCAGCGTCGATTCGCGACGCATCGATATTTAGGAGATGAATCTGGTCCTGGTCGCTGAGCAGAACATCGCGAACGATTAAGTTTTTATCTGTGTACGATGTATGGCCGGAAACTCCGGACCAATTATCGCCGGACGGCAGTTGCAGTGTTGCAATTCGCAGCTCGCCGGGATGTCGCGGGTCCAGCTCAAGGTCGATGCCCTCCGCGACGAAATCGTCCGGCTGATTTCTGACGACCACCGTCGTATCGGTCAGGCGGACTCGCTCCGGGAAAAATTTCGGCAACTTCAGATGCGGTTTCGGCGGCCGCGTTCTTAGCGGCGACTTGGACGGATTGAAGACAATGCGAGCCGACCGCGCTTCCACATTATCAAACAACCGGGAAATCCCGTGCCGCCAGAAACCAAACAGATTATAATCAACATGCAGTTGGTCGATGTCGATCGATTCGATCGCCGATGGCCCAGTCGGGAACGCATGAAAATTTCGGGCTGTAAGGCGGGTAAACGGATTCCCTTCGACAACGAAATCGATCTTTAAGTTCTCTTTTGCCGCATACCGAAGCGCGATCTGCCTGCCGATGGCGAGCAGAATTGGCCGATGGAAAATGATCAGGAGACCTACGCATATCGCAAGGCCGATCCACACACGCCGCCAAATCCGACCGTGGCGCTGCGCCTTTGACTCATCGTCCGCAGGCACAGAACGACTCTATTGCCCGCTCTGTCACAGAGCAAAGAACAAATGCCGTAGTCGGGGGATCGCTTCCTACTTAGCAATTGCGCAGAAAGACCTCTGGCGTGACGCTTTCGAAGTTCTTCGACGATGAACCCTGACAAGCTTTTTGATTATCTCGAGGGCAGATTGTCGGCGGCTGAACGGGCCGCGCTGGAGCAGCGACTGATCTCGGATAAGCAATTGCAGCGCGAGCTGGCGGTGGCGCGGCAGATTCACGCCGGAATGCGCGGCGACTCTCGCGAAGTGCTGTTGCCATCCAAGCCGGATGTAACGGAGCAAAGCCGCAAGATGGCGCTTCGGGTAGGCACGGCGTTTATCATTCTCATGGCTGTCAACGTGGCATTCGGTCTTTGGTTGATTGCCAGACACGAAACCCGGAACCCGAATCGCGCACTGCTTGAAACCCAGATGCGTGAGCAGATCACGAAATCGATCGAGCGCGCTGCGGCGACACTGACGCCCGCGCCGAACGCTTTAGGGATAACCGAAATCACCATCCCAGCCGCAACTGGAAAATTGGATGCGGTCGCTGTTGAAGTAGTCACGATTGCTTCGCGCTTTGGCGGTTCCGCTACGAAAGGACTTCCGGATCGGGGACGCCTCAGCGTTCTTGTCGATGTCCCGGCAAATCGGGAATCGGAATTTCGCGCTGCAATTGCGTCAAGCGTCGGCGAGAAACCGGAGTCATCCACCTTCGCCGAGGCTACGGCGGACAAGCCGACTCCGGCTACAGCGCAAGAACCGGGATCGGCAATCCCGGCTACCGCAGAGAAGAAGAGCTTTGTTGTGCAGATCGTCGAGGCGTCGCCAAAATAGGTTCACCCCGTGAGATACAATCACCGTGCCGAATATTGTTACGTTTACGTTTTGCACTCGCAAGCTGATCATCAGTTCTATGTCGGTCTGACGCGAGATTTACCGGCACGGCCTCGGGCGCACAACGATGGACGGGTGAACTCGACGAAGAAGCGCCGACCGTTTGAGCTCGTATATTGGGAAGGCTGTCGAAGCGAGCGCGATGCCACACAACGAGAGAAGTATCTGAAAACCGCATGGGAAAACGTTACATCAAGAACCGGCTGCGGTGTTATCTCACGGGGTAAATGATCGCGGTCACGTTTGCTTTGCCAGCGGAAAGCTCGGAATTTTTGAGCCGGCTCAAGGATAAATCTCGCGCTGACCGCAATGGAATTAGAGTAATTCGCGGCAAGATCGATGATCGCGATATTGAAATCCTTCATACCGGCGTGGGAGAAAAGGTTTGCAGGCAACGGGTCGAAAAATTTCTCCAGGATCACCAATTTGACCTTTTGATCACCACCGGATTTGCAGGCGCGCTCAATGATGAATTGCAACCAGGTGATCTTTTGCTGGCGAAGAATTTTTCGACGATTGATCTGAACGAGAGGGGCTTATCCTGTTCGAGCTTGCCAATTCACGTGGCCGATCTGTTGACTGTGTCTGCGTTGATTGATTCCAGTAATGAGCGAAATAAGATCTCGCGCGCATCGAACGCAGCCGCGGTGGATATGGAGACGGAATTCATTGCGCGCGCCTGCGCGACCCACGGGATTCCGCTGCTCTCATTGCGCGTGATCACAGACACGCCAACCCAACCATTCCCTGCTCCACCGAGCGTCTTGTTTGATATCCAACAGCAGCGAACTCACATCGCCGTGCTCACCAAGTTTTTCCTCGCCCATCCGAGGCGCATCCCGAGTCTGGTTCAGTTTGCGAGGAGAATTTCGCGTGCACGAAAGACTTTGGCGAACGCGCTCGTCAGCATTGTGCGATCTCAGGTTGGGGCCATTGACCGCAATGGCCTGGGGCGGTTCGGGTGAATCGACCTTACAAAGTGTCGCGACCGTTGATATGTTTTTCGAAATGCCACGTATGATGCAGAAACGACTGGATCACACGACGCAATTTACACGCCGCTTTGGTACAATCTATTTCATCACCATTTGTTGTTAGCGCGTACAGTGACTTCAACTGTGCCATTACAACCCTGCCGCTGTATTGACCCGCACAGCGCGCCTTACCACGAGCAGGCCCGATGTAATCTCAAGCTCTAACACTGATGCCTGCTTATGCCAAAACGGCTGCCTAACGACCACCATTTG
>QHPG01000059.1 GCA_003219005.1 Verrucomicrobiota bacterium | reverse complement strand
TCCGCTCGGAATGACAAATAGCAAGGCGCCCCTATTTGCTCAGCTCGAGCATGCGCAGAATTGGGATCTCGGCGCGTTTGCGAACTGACTCTGGCAAAGTGATTTCCGGTTCCATGTTCAACAGCGCGTCGTACGCTTTTTCCAGCGTGTTCATCTTCATGAACCGGCATTCGCCGCAAAAGCAATTGTCCGTTGGACCGGGAATGAAGGTTTTGCCGGGGATTTCTTTGCGCAGCCGGTGCAACAGACCAGCTTCGGTCACGACAATGATCTCGCGCGCGGGCGATTCCTTGCAAAAGGTCACCATCTTTTCGGTGGAGCAAACTTCATCGGAAAGCATGCGCACTGCGTACGTGCATTCCGGATGCGCAACGACCGGCGCATCGGGATATTGTTCGCGGATTTTGTTTATGCTGCGCGCGGTGAACTCGACATGCACATAACAGGTGCCCTGCCACAAATCCATTTTGCGTCCGGTGCGTTCCATCACCCATGCGCCGAGGTTTTGGTCTGGAACAAAGAGAATGTTTCGGTCTGCCGGGGCTGCGCGCACGATCTTGTCGGCGTTACCGCTGGTGCAGATCACATCAGCCAGCGCTTTCACGCCTGCGCTGCAGTTGATATAAGCGATTACGTAATAGTTTTTGTCCGCGTGCTGTCTCAGAAATTCCGCCAACTTGTCCGGCGGGCACGATTCTGAAAGCGAACAGCCGGCATCCAGATCCGGTAAAATCACGCGCTTGGTCGGATTGATGATCTTGGCAGTCTCAGCCATGAAATGGACGCCGCAAAACAGGATCACGTCGGCGTCTGTTTTCGCTGCCTGGTAACTAAGGCCTAACGAGTCGCCGACGAAGTCGGCGACATCCTGCAATTCGGGAACCTGATAGTTATGCGCGAGAATGACTGCGTTTCGCTCGCACTTGAGCTCCAGCAGCTCTTCTGCAAGATCAAGGCTTGTGCGTCGCAAACTGCCGAAATGAATGCCGGCACTTACCATCGGCTAATATGGCAGTTTCCAGCGTTTTTACAACGCCTGTAGCCGTCGCCTTGTGGGCGATGCGCGCACGTCTCGCATAGCGAGACGGCTACAGGGCTTGACGCATCGCTTCAATCGGAGCTTCTCGGTTGAACCAGATGGAAAATGAGCGCGCGCCTTGGTACAGCAACATGGACAAACCGTTCGCGCCGCGCGCGCCGGCCTCTTCTGCCGCACGAAGCAGCGCCGTCTTCGATGGTTCGTAAACGCAATCGAAGACGATGTGATGCGGCGCAATCAATCGCGCCGGGATTGGCGTGGGGTTGCTCGGGTTCATTCCAAGCGGCGTGGCATTTACTATGAGATCGATGTCGGCAAGTTGCGTCCGCATTGCGGATTCGTCCCACGCCACCGCTTCAATCCGCGCGCTCGGGCCTAACACCCGGGGTCCAGAAAAAAGCGGCCGCAATTGCTCTGTGAGTGCGTTCGCCTTTTCCAGGGTCCGATTCACCAGAACCAGACGCTCACAATTTTCCAGCCCGCATTGCCAGGCAATGGCACGGCCCGTCCCGCCGCCGGCGCCAATGATCATGACGCGCAGATCGCGCAGATCGATCGAGAATTCAGTTCGAATTGCTCGCAGAAATCCTTCACCGTCCGTGTTTGACGCGATCAGTTTTTCATCGCGGACGCGAATCGTGTTTACTGCGCCGGCGCGAGTTGCGGATTCGTCCGCCTCATCAATTTGTGTGGAGGCCGCGATCTTGTGCGGGACGGTAAGATTAATTCCAACGAAGTCGAGCTTGCGCAAAAACAGTAGCGCTGATCGCAGTTCGTTCGCGCGAATATGGAAGCGCGCGTATTGGGCCTTGATCTCGCAGGCGCGCAGCGCGGCATTTTGCATCTGAGGCGAGAGCGAATACGCAACCGGATCGCCGAACACGCCGAGCCGAATGGGCGGGTCAATATCGCTTGCGACCTCAGACCACTTCTCGAGATCGGCTAATGTGTAACGCTCGGTTGTTTGCATGTTCTTCATGTCATCCCGAACGGAGTGAGGGACCTTACAAAGGCAGACTGAACATTCCCGGTTGCTAGTGTGATCCAATCTGCGTAGGCGAGGTGCTTTGCTTCGCTCAGCATGACACAATTGGATGGTAGCCTAGCGCGTCGAGGTCCGCAGCGAAAGTTGTCGATCCGCGCGTTCACCGATAGCTTTGCAGGTTGCAATGACGGCTGAAACTCCCACACCCTCGGACTTTATTCGGGACATTGTCGCGGAGGATGTTCGCGCGGGAAAATACGAACAAATTCGCACCCGCTTCCCGCCGGAACCGAATGGTTATCTGCACATCGGGCACGCGAAATCGATCTGTCTTAATTTTGGGATCGCGCGCGAGTTTGGCGGTATCTGCAACATCCGCATGGATGACACCAACCCCACGAAGGAGGAAGCGGAGTATGTCGAGTCAATCATGACGGACGTGCGGTGGTTGATCGATGGATGGGCGGATAAACATGTCGGCGGCGCGCCGTTCTATGCGTCAGACTATTTCGAGCGGTTTCACGAATGCGCATTAGATCTCGTGCGCGCAGGCAAGGCGTACGTCGATGACATGACTCCTGAGGAAACCGATGCGTATCGTCGGCAGGGGAAAGTAAGCGCGTATCGCGATCGCTCCGTCGAGGAAAATCTGGATCTGTTTGCGCGAATGAAAGGCGGCGAGTTTTCCGATGGCGCGCGCACGTTGCGCGCAAAAATTGATATGAACGCCGCCAACGTCTGGATGCGCGATCCGGTGCTTTATCGGATCCGCCACGCGTTACACCATCGCACCGGAGATAAATGGTGCATTTATCCGATGTACGATTGGGCGCACACGCTTAGCGACTACATCGAAGGAATCACCCACTCGATTTGCACGCTCGAGTTCGAAGTGCATCGGCCACTTTACGATTGGATACTCGACGCGCTTGAGTTACCCGAGCCGCGCCCGCATCAATACGAATTTGCACGGCTCAATCTCACCTACTCGGTCATCAGTAAGCGCAAATTGATCCAGCTCGTGAATGAAAAGCTGGTGAACGGATGGGACGATCCGCGAATGGTCACGATTTCCGGATTGCGCCGGCGCGGCGTGACACCCAGCGCGTTGCGAACTTTCGCCTACAACATCGGCATCACGAAGTATCCGAGCATGACTGACATGGCACTGCTCGAGCACACCATGCGCGACGAGTTTAATCGCGCTGCTACGCGCCGGCTCGTTGTGCTGCGGCCGATCAAGGTGGTTCTGACAAATTATCCAGAAGGAAGAACCGAAGAGCTCGAGGCGATTAATAACCCCGAAAATCCGAATTCCGGAACACGGAAGATTCCATTTGGTCGCGAGCTTTACATCGAGCGCGACGATTTCATGGAAACACCGCCGCCGAAATTCTTTCGGTTGCGTCCGGGCGGCGAAGTGCGCCTGAAATACGCGTACATCATCAAGTGCGACGAGGTCGTGAAAGATGTGGCCGGCAACGTGATCGAGCTACGGTGCACGGTCGATCTCGATAGCAAATCAGGCGGGCCGACTGCAGGTCGCAAAGTGAAAGGGACGATTCATTGGGTAAGCGCAGCGCATGCAATTGATGCCGAAGTCCGATTGTATGATCGGCTCTTCACTGTTCCCGAGCCAGATGCAGCGGGAGATTTCAAATCATTCATCAATTCCAATTCGCTAGAAGTAGTTACTGCGAAATCCGAACCCGCGTTGGCGGATGCTTGTCCAGAAAAGCGTTATCAATTCGAACGGCTCGGCTATTTTGCGCTCGATCCCGATTCCAGACCCGAAAAGCAAATCTGGAATCGCACAGTCACGCTGAGGGACACGTGGGCCAAGGCTCAGAAAACGTAGCTGCGCAATTGAAGAAAAGACAATCATTCGTCCCGATTGTTTCAGGTGTTCTTCTGGCGCTTGGTGCAATTGTTACACTCTGGAGAGGCCATGCCAGTTGGTATGGCGCTGGGTGGATCTCAGGAACGCAGGCAGAAGTCTATGCGTTCGTCTGCATAGCGTTTGCTCTAGTATTTTTCTTTATCGCATTCCGTCGCAAGCGATAGCATTCGCGCTACAACATTGCCTAGAATCCACCACCCGTGTCATCCTGAGTCGCGAAGACGACGAAGGATCTCTCGCTGGGTGATGAATCACGCAATGTGGCTCGGGGTGATCTTTTGAGCTTGTGAGAGGTCCCTCGCTTCGCTCGGGATGACAGCGTTCGCTAGAATGTGGAAAGCGCGCGATCGATGCGCGCGAGCACTTTTTCTTTTCTAAGAACTTCGAGCAAGTGATACAGGCTGGGTCCCACATTGCTGCCGGTCACTGCCAAGCGAGTGGGGTGAACGATAGCGCCAACTTTTAGGCTGAGCTTTTTCGCCGTGGCTTTTAGGGTCGCTTCGATCCCGGCAGCATCGAATTTCTCAAGCGTGCCAAGCGCATCGCGAACTGCCTTGAGCGGTGGTTTGTTCTCGGGGGTAAACTGTTTCATTACGGTTTCGGGATCGTAATTCAGATCATCGGTGAAATAGAAGCCGCAATAGGCGGGCAGTTCGTCGAACGTGTTGATCTTACCGTTGCAGGTTTGCAGCGCAGCGCGCACGTATTGCTCCGAAAAATCCTCGAGCTTTACTCCGCTCGACTTGAGCCTCGGGACAGCAAGATCGTAAAATGCCTCATCGCTGAGCTCGCGCGCATATTCGCCGTTTAGCCAGTGCAATTTGTCGGGATCGAATGTTGCGGAGCTACGCCCAATGTTTTTCAAATCGAAAATCCGAATGATTTCGTCGAGGTTGATTTTCTCCCGGTTGTCTTTAGGCGACCAACCGAGCAGACAGAGGTAATTGCGGACCGCCCCCGGAAGATAACCATGCCTGATGTAATACTCGACGCGCGCGCCTTCGTCGCGTTTGCTCATTTTCGATCCGTCGCGATTGAGGATGAGCGGGATGTGAGCGTAATGCGGAGGCGTCGCGCCGAGCGCGCGAAAAATCTCGATGTGCTTGGACGTATTGGAGAGATGATCTTCGCCTCGGATCACGTGCGAGATTTTCATTTCCAAGTCGTCGATCACATTCACGAAATGAAAAATCCATGAACCGTCGGGACGCCGGATGGTCATGTCAGGATGCGTTGCCGGATTGCTGAGATCGAAATCAATTTTGCCGCACACGATGTCA
>QHPG01000058.1 GCA_003219005.1 Verrucomicrobiota bacterium | reverse complement strand
CCTCCATCGAGAGGTTGCGCAAACGCTCGAGACTGAAAGCTTCCACGCAAAAACTGGCCAACACGCTTCCGTAAATCATCGCCTTACGCAGATCGTTGAAGTGCACGTTCTTCGCTGTGCCCGCGAGATAACCGGCCATGCCGCCGGCAAACGTATCCCCTGCCCCGGTGGGATCATGAATGTCTTCGAGCGGATATGCGCCACAGCTGAAGAACTGATCTTCGTCGCCGAAAAGTAACGCGCCGTGTTCGCCTTTCTTTATCGCGACGTACTCCGGTCCCATCTCTCGAATGCGACGCCCGGCTTTGATGAGACTGGTTTCCTTTGTGATCTCGCGCGCTTCGCTGTCGTTCAAGATAAGAAGGTTCACGCGCTGAAGCAGCGCATCCAGGTCCGGTCTGGCTGTTTCAATCCACAGATCCATGGTGTCCGCCACGACGAAACGCGCGCGTTTCATTCGGTCGAGCACATGCGCTTGCAACGACGGTGCGATGTTGGCAAGCAAAACGAAATCGGTCTGACGATACGTTTCCGGCAACATCGGTTTGAAATTTTCAAAGACATTGAGCGCGATTGAGCGCGTCTCGCGCGTGTTCAGGTCCCACGAATATTCGCCTGACCAGCGGAAAGTCTTCCCGTTCACTCTCTCCACGCCTTCCGCGTCGATCTTGCGCGACTTCCAAAACTGAAATTCCGACTCGGGAAAATCGTTGCCTACGATGCCGACTAACCGAACCGGCGAAAAAAAACTGGCTCCCAGCGCGGCGTACGAAGCCGAGCCGCCTAACAAATCGGAATGTTCTTCCACCGGCGTCTTAACCGTGTCGATCGCGATGGAGCCAACAACGAGAAGGGACATGATTAGAATGACGAAGCACGAATGACCCGCCTTCGCCAGGCTACGGCGTGGCAAGCGAATGAGGAACTAAGCACGAATGAAAAATTAAGAAGCCAGTACTCACGGTCATGTCGAGCGAAGTCGAGACATCTCTCGATGACAGCATCCAGAGATTGCTCGACTCCGCTCGGAATGACAAAGAGGCCTTGGCGTTTGGATATTGTCATTCCTTCGTCATTGGTCGTTCGGCATTCACGCCAGCATGTCGGTGGCGCACCGGGCGTAATCAACAATGCTGTGCGCCTTGAGCAATGCAGAAACCATCACAACGCGCTTTGCCCCGGCGTCGATTACGCTCTGCAGATTGCCGATGTTGATTCCGCCGATGCAGAAAATCGGCAGACTCACGTCCGCGTGAACCCGTTTGATATCTGCAAGGCCGATGGGCGCGTAGTCAGGTTTTGTGGGCGTGGCGAAGATCGGGCCGAAGCCGATATAGTCCGCGCCTTCATGCTGCGCTGCGAGCGCTTGGTCGAGGATGAGCGTGGATTTTCCAATCAAAACAATGCGTCCGGCTTTGCGCCGCGCGACTTCGATCGAATCGTCATCCTGTCCGACATGCACGCCTTCTACTGGGACCCGGCTGGCGATTTCCGCGTGATCATTCACGATGAGCGGCGTGGAAGATCTCGCGGTAATTTCGTGCAGCCGCGCGGCGTAACCCGTAAGTTCGTCGAGCGATTTGCCTTTTCCGCGCAGCTGAATCATGTCAACGCAGCCCTCGATCATTTGCTCGGCCACGTGAGTGATATCGGATTCTTGGACGTAGCCCAGATCGATGATCCCGTAGAAACGGCACTCGCTGAGCACGCTCATGTGCTCAAGGATTACGCTGCGAGATTTTATTCATGCAAACGGATCGGCGGCGAGGCCAGCTCGAGTTTGCCCGCTGAAACGAGGCGATCGAGCAATCCAGTATCGTAGTTGCCATCGCGAAAGTCGCCGTTTCGCATCATGGCTGCGTGAAAGGGCACCGTCGTCTTAATGCCAGTAATGTAGTACTCGCCCAATGCCCGACGCATTCGATCAATCGCATTGATCCGCGTGGCGCCGACCGTGATTATTTTCGCAATCAGCGAGTCGTAGTACGGCGGCACCGTGTAGCCGGTATAAACGTGCGAATCAATTCGAACTCCGCGGCCGCCAGGCGCGTAATAAAAATCAATTCGGCCGGGCGTCGGCTGAAAATCGTTGGCCGGATCTTCGGCATTGATGCGGCATTGGATGGCATGCAACCGCGGGACCGCGTGCGCAATATGAGGCGAAAGCGGCTGGCCTGCGGCGATGTGGATCTGCTCCTTCACAAGATCGCACGCGTACACCTCTTCAGTAATCGTGTGTTCCACCTGGATGCGGGTGTTCATTTCCATGAAATAAAAACGCCTGTCTTGATCGACCAAAAACTCGATCGTGCCGGCATTTTCATAGCCGACTGATTTGGCCAGCTTCACTGCGGCGTTACCCATTTTTTTGCGAAGGCTCGGCGTCATCAGCGGCGACGGACATTCTTCAATCACTTTCTGGTTGCGCCGCTGAATGGAGCAATCGCGCTCGCCGAGATGCACGATGCGACCGTGGCTGTCGGCGACGATCTGAAATTCAATGTGGTGCGGATTAGCGATGAGCTTTTCGAGATAGATCTGGTCATTCCCAAACGCTTTCTGCGCCTCGTGACGCGCACTGTGGAAGCCCGATTTAAGGCTGGGCTCGTTGTGCGCGCTGCGCATTCCACGACCGCCACCGCCCGCGGCCGCCTTGATCATCACCGGGTAACCGATTTTCTTAGCGATCTTCATCGCCTCCTCTTCTGTCTCGACGATTCCATCGCTTCCCGGCGTTACTGGTATGCCGGCTTTGCGTGCGTATGCCCGCGCGGCGTTTTTGTCCCCCATGGCGTGCATCGCACGTGATGGTGGCCCGATAAACTTGATATTGCAGCTTTCGCAGACCTCCGCGAAATGCGGGTTCTCGGCCAGGAATCCATAGCCCGGATGAATCGCATCGACATCGCCGACCTCGGCTGCACTCATGATCCGATCGATTTTTAGATAACTCTCAAGGCTTGGCGCTGCTCCGATGCAGATGGATTCATCCGCGAGCTGGACGTGCAGCGAATCGACGTCCGCCTCTGAATAGACCGCCAGAGTGCGAATGCCCAGTTCCTTACAGGCGCGAATCACCCGCAGCGCGATTTCGCCGCGATTGGCAATCAGGACTTTTTCAAACATCGGGTAACTGTAGGGCAAGCGCTCCGCTTGCCGGCTCAGCGGCGTGCCTTAGCAGGCGATGCGCCTGCTCTACAATTTAAGATTCGGCTGACGCTCATCGAACTTTGAAGAGCACCTGGCCGAACTGTACGGGTTTGCCGTTTTCGGCCAGCACTTCGGTGATGATACCGCTGGTTTCTGCCTTGATTTCATTCATCACTTTCATCGCTTCGATAATGCAAACGACCGTGTCTTCGGTAACGGTTTTCCCAACATCAACAAAAGGCGGGACGTCCGGCGATGCTGAGCGATAGTATGTGCCCACCATGGGAGAAACGATTTCCCTCAACGGCACGCTTTCGATCGCTTTCGGTGCGGCAGGCGTGGTTTCAGGGGCGGCGGCCGCAGCCTTGGGCGTCCCCGCCGCGGCGGGTGGCGCAGCCGCGGCTGCCTTAGTAGAAGGCCCTTTTTCAAGCTTAAGACGGAATCCTTCCTTTTCGATCTCGAAGACCGAAAGGTCATGCTTCTTCATCAGATCGATGATGGCTTTAATTTCTTTGAGATCTTTAGGATCCAAGCGCTGCTCCTCTGGTTAAGGCTGAGCGTTTAGGTAAAGCAGCTTTAGGGAGCAAGGTCAAGGCAATCGTCAAAGTAGCGCGAGCCTCCGGTCCGCCAACGGGACGCACTCGTCCTGTGCCGACCTTGCGAGTTGGCCGCGCAACCGGGACGGTTACGCTAAGTTAATGGTTCAATTCAAAATCATCGATGAAACCGACGATTACGTCGTGGTCGATAAACCGCCGTTTCTTCTCATTCACCCGACAAAGCCGAACCAAGCGCGCAATCTGTGGAAAGAATTGCGCGAGCTTCTGACATTCGAAATCGCCAGCGGCGGTCAGGTCTCGATTGTTAACAGGCTCGATCGCGAGACGAGCGGCTTGGTTCTGGTCGCAAAAACAGCTGCGGCCGCGCGCCGGTTCGGACTGCTGATGCAGAAGCAACGGTTGCGCAAAGAGTATTTCGCCATCGTTTGGGACTGGCCGGAATGGGACAAAAAAATCGTCGATGCACCGTTGGATCGACAGACCAAGCACCAACAATCAGCGATTTGGCTGAAACAAATGATTCATCCAGCGGGTGCGCGAGCGGAGACTGAGTTTCATGTTGAACGGCGCTTTGTTAAATCGACAACGGCTGGCGATAAATTCAGCCTGATCCACGCAATTCCGCGCACGGGCCGCACACACCAGATTCGCGTGCACCTGAGCTCAGCCGGTCACCCAACTTTAGGCGACAAAATTTATGGCCCAGACGAACGACTCTATCTTCGATTCATTGAGACCGGATGGACTGAAGAACTCGAACAACGCTTACTTTTGCCGCGGCATGCGCTGCATTCAGCCAAACTAGCGATCGAGGGCGAATGCGAATGGAACAGCCCCTTGCCTGTCGATCTCGCGGAATTCATCCGGTAGGGACGCCGCGCTGTCCCGAAAGCTTTCGGGAGTCAGCGCAGCGCGCTGCCCCTGCCAATTGCAATCCAGTCAACTGCTCCTATGGTAGGCGCGCCGAATGAAAACGCTTCGCGCCTCCGTGGTTTTCGCGTTTCTTCTCGCGTGCTTGCAAGCTTTCGGCGGAACGGAACGACCAAGCGCAGAACTTCCTCCGACTGAACTTAATCCCCGGAGCTTCGAATTCGCAGTCGAGTCGGGATATTTATTTGGGGCCATCAATCCGCCGACTGATTATCAGATCGGCGCGGAGTTTCTGACAGCGCGTATTCGATGGGGCGTGGTGCGGAGCGACACCTGGCTGCGCGGCTACCACCAATTTTACGTCAGCGCCATCGCCGAGCCGATTTTTCGCGGGATCGAGAACCATTACTTCGGATTCAATCTCGGCATGCGCTATAACTTTGTTCGGTCGGGGAGCAGGCTCGTCCCTTACATTTCGGGCGGGGTTGGAGCAGGCTGGATCGACAGTCATCCGGAAGTTCCCGGCGGACAGGGACAGGATTTCACCTTTAACATTTTATCGGCGGCCGGCGTCTCCTTCGAACTGAATGATCACTGGAAACTGAACGCGGGAGTGCTTTACGAGCATCTCTCCAACGCCGGGCAGACCGATCCGAATCCGAGCCTGAATCTGTTTGGGCCGCAGCTGGGCGTGACATGTTCGTTTTAGTGTCATGTTGAGCGGAGCGAAACATCTCTGGCTATTGCTTTGGTAGGAAGCGAACAAATGATGGCCTCAACTTCGAGCCGCAGAAATATCTCGACGCATTTCTGTCGCGGGGAAACAACTTCTACCTTCCGCGTCCTGAAGGTGAAATTAATCCCGCCTACAAACAAATCATTCCCTACGCGCTAATCGCGTTTGAGAATAAGGTCGCTTATTACGTCCGCGGGAAAAAAGCGGGGGAACAACGTCTGGTCGCAAAAGGTTCAATCGGTATTGGCGGTCACATGAACGAGACCGACGAATCGCTCTTCGCATTGGATGAGGCGGCCTATCGCGCCGGCGTGGAGCGCGAAGTGAACGAAGAAATCAAAATTGAGAGTCCGTACGAGGACCGGATTGTCGCCCTTCTTAACGACGATACAACGGAAGTGGGACGCGTGCATCTTGGCATTGTTCACGTTTTCAAACTGGCCGAACCGAAGATAGAAAAGCGCGAAGCGATGATCACGGGACTAACGTTTCTTCGAAAAGAAGAGTTGCTTGCGCGCCGCGAAACGATGGAAAGCTGGTCGCAAATTTGCCTCGATTCGCTCGAGCGTTTATTGAGCTAGCAACCTCTCCATGCTTCGCTACGCTTCAACGTTTTAACGCTTCAACGCTTCAACGACTTCACTTGCCGGTGCGTTACGTCGGCCTGTTCGTGCTGGCCACCGTTTTGATTTCCCAGTCGCTCTTGGCCCAATCGCCGCGGCTCGATGTCATCCAGGCGATGCTCCAACGTCCGAACGACCCCTGGCCGCGCGGCAAAGGCCACGTCGTGTTGGCCGTGCCGGGCTGTTCCGAAGCGAACAAGGGTTATCACGAACCGGGCGGCAGCTTCAGTCCGGGCTTCGGCAGTTTCGGCGTTTCGATCTGGGTGACCGACAACGCCGGTAAAATCGTCGCCACGAGCGACAGTCTGCCGTTTGACGAAATCGATCAAAAACTGGTATGGCAGACTGTCGCTCGTGGCGACGATTTTAC
>QHPG01000055.1 GCA_003219005.1 Verrucomicrobiota bacterium | reverse complement strand
TTCCGCATTCGCAGGCGGCAACCCTCAACAAAGCACCTATTGCGAGGAGAATAGTAACGAGCCGCTGGGAGACAGCTCATTCTATCAACAGTTCACTGTCCCTGCTGGTACGAGCATAATGAGCTTCTATCACAAGGACTGCACTAATGACAGCATTTCGTTCGACTGGCAGGATGCTTACATTACCGATAGCAATGGGAACATCCTGCAGACGATCTACCATCTATGTGATACTGCGGACTGGACCAACGTACTGGTGGACATGACGCAGTATGCGGGCCAGACGGTGCGCATCAAGTTCCTGGTGCACCAGGATGGGTTTAA
>QHPG01000056.1 GCA_003219005.1 Verrucomicrobiota bacterium | reverse complement strand
GCCGTGAGGGTAGCGACAGCTGATAGTTGATGGTTGATCGTTCGGCCTTTGAAGGCAGGCTGTAATGCGCGCTGTCTCAGCGCAGCGTCGCTGGCGGAACATAGCGCTCTGCCCTGTCTGGAGCGGTTTAATAAAACTGTAGCCGCTGTAGCCACGGCCCTGTGGGCCGTCCTTCCCTGATGTGACAGGCAGCAGAGATCAACCGGCCACAGGCCGGTGGCTACAACATTTATTAAACCGCTCTGGCATCTCTTCCACCGCTTCGGTTCAGCCCCGAACGCTTTCGGGGCTGGGCTCACAGACTGGAAGTCTATGTTCCGATCCATCTGACCGGCGCAACGCGTAGCCAAAAATCCGCAGAAAAATGGTGTTGACAAGTCTTCACGTGTTCAGCTAAAAACGGTGTTCCTCTTGGAACCGATGGAAATCAACAAGATGGGAAAAAGAAAAGTTGCGTTGATACGCTCCCAAGTGGTTCGACGAAGATCAGCAATCAACCCAAACTTCATCCGATGAAAAAGAAATCCGCTTCCAAATCTGCTTTTTTTAAACTCCGCCTCTTAGTGGGCGTACTGCTTTGCTTTGCGGCAATCACGATTGTCCTGTTTGCGCTTGGCAAAGCCTCGGCACAATCCCGCAATTCGCAGTCGATCATTCGCGCGCAATTCACCAAGCAAAACCCCTATACGGAGGCCTGGTTGGCCGCCAACCACGGCAAGTTCGACAACATCTGGACCGCCGAGTATGAGACCCGCTTGCAGCAGGCCGCCGAGCCGGTCCTCAGCGAGCTGTTAAACGTGCTGACCCCCAACTACGGCCCAGACGTCCGCATGAGCAACGGCATTCTGCTCGGCAGCAACCAGAACGAGTTCCAGATCGACGCCAACCCGACCAACCGCTTGAACGCCATCGGGACCTCGAACGACGGGGGCGTCGCCGGCGTCGGCATTTTCGTCAGCCAGAACGGCGGCATGACCTGGACCTCGGCCGATGCCTCGACCTATGGCGTACCGTCGGCCTGCTGCGACCCCGGCGTCGCCTTCGGCACCGACGGCAGCGTCTACGCGATCATCCTCGACACCAGCCCGGAGGTCACCTACATCATAAAGTCCACCGACGGCGGTGGCACCTGGCGTGCCCCAACCTCCGTCTCCACGCCCGACCGGCCGAACGTTGCGGTGGACCCAAGCAACCCGAACATCGTTTACATCACCTACACCGACTTCAACCAGCCCGCCGGGCGCATCGCCGGCTACAGATCGACGGACGGCGGCCTCACGTGGGGCAGCGAATTTCTCATCGGCGACCCCATCTCGGCCCCCGGCTACCAGCAATCGTCCCAGCCGCGCGTGGCCTCGAATGGCTGGATTTACGTCGGCTACCAGGAGTACAACGACCAGAACATCGGCTGCTCGGCGGGCGTCCGCAACGAAGTGGCCCGCTCGACCGACGGCGGGGCCAGTTGGACGATCACCGCCGAACTGAATATCGTCCAGGGCGGGGCCTGTTCGTCGGCCCAGGCCGGGCGCGGCATCTTCTGCATCAACGGCGCTGGCTCCTCCTTCCGCTCGCGCAGCCACCCGATCATGGGGATCAGCCCGACCGACCCCAGCCACGTCTACATGGTCTACTCCGGCGGCGACCTGGAAAGCGCCTACACCTGCGGCAGCTCGACCGGCTTTCACGGCGACACCCTCTTCCGCCGCTCCACCGACGGCGGCGCCACCTGGACCGCCCCTGCCAAGATCAACACCGACCCACAAGGCAAGGACCAGTATTACCCCTGGATGAGTGTGTTGCCCAACGGCCAGATCTGGGTCGGCTGGAACGACCGCCGCGACGACGCCAACAACTTCCTCAGCAAGTGGTATCAGGCCCACTCCAACGACGAGGGCGCCACCTGGCTCGACATCAACAACGCCCCTGGTAACGACGTCGTCGCAGACGTTCAGACCCAGCCCTCCACCTTCATCGGCGACTACCACGGCCTGGGAGCCAGCGGCAACGGCGTGGGTAACGTCCTCGGCATGTGGTTCGACAGCCGCAA
>QHPG01000057.1 GCA_003219005.1 Verrucomicrobiota bacterium | reverse complement strand
GGACGAAGGCGGGTGATTGGTATAGAAGTGATCAGGTGGTAGGGACATCGCGCTGCGATGTGTCGCTGCGCTGACCGCAGCGCGCCATTCTTATCTTCGCTTCGATGCTGGGAAACGTTGCTCGCACCGTCTCCTATTCGTCATTCCTTCGTCATTCGACATTCGCCTGCCACGCCGTAGCCTAGGCGAAGGCGGGTGCTCCGCCGCGTATAAGCCAGGGTAAACCCTGCGTGGAGCGAGTTCATGTTTTACGCGGCTCCGCCATTTCGGGCGGAATCATCGCGTAATTCGTGGTCTAAAACCGAAAAATAATGTTGACATGCTCTTGCCGATTCAGCTAAAAGGGGGCTTCACTATTGACCGAGGGAAATTAACAAGATGGGAACAGAAGAAATCGTGTTGTTGCGCCTCGGCCCGTTTTAACCAAAACCACTATTTATCCAATGAAAAAGAAATCCTCGTCCCAATCCGCGCCCGCCCGCCGCAGCCTCGGCGAAGGCGGGTTCTTTAAACTCCGCGTTTTACTTGGCGTTGTGCTTTGTTTCGCGGCAATCATGGTTGTCCTGTTTGCGCTTGGCAAGGCCTCGGCGCAGCCTCGGACCGCGCCCGCTCCAGCGAGTAAGATCGCGTCGTGGGTAATGGAACATACTGCCAATGGACAACAGGCCGAGTTCTTCATCGAGTTGGCTGACCAGGCCGATTTAAGCGGCTCGGCGAATTTGCCGACCAAAGCTGAAAAAGGCCGCTTCGTCTATCAGACCTTGTTGAAAAAGGCCCAGACCACGCAAGAACCAATTCTCCAATGGTTGCGGCAACGCGGGATCGATTACCAATCCTTCTACATCATTAATGCAGTGTTAGTGAAGGGTGACCGCCAGCTTGCTGAGGCATTCGCAGCTCGGCCGGAGGTTGCGCACATTTCAGGCAATCCAGTTATCCACAATAACTTGCCTCAGCCAGGCCCAGCAGAGGAAGCGTCGGCGTCGCGACCGGCGACGATCGAGCCGGGAATCAGTTACACGCACGCACCGCAGGTATGGGCACTGGGATTCACCGGGCAGAACATTGTGATTGCCAGCGCGGATACTGGCCAGCGCTGGACGCATAATGCACTCAAGCCTCATTATCGCGGCTGGGACGGAGCAAACGCCAATCACAATTACAACTGGCACGATTCCATCCACGACAGCAGCGGTAATCCTTGCGGGAACGATTCGCCGTGTCCTTGCGACGACTTTTTCCATGGCAGCCACACCACCGGCACCGCGATAGGCGATGACGGCATGGGTAACCAGATCGGGATGGCGCCCGGTGCGAAGTGGATCGGTTGCCGTAACATGGACGTCGGCAACGGCACACCGGCCAGATACATCGAATGCATGGAATTTTTCCTGGCGCCTTATCCACTCAACTGCACACCAGCGCAGGGCGACCCGACGAAGGCACCCGATATTACGATTAACTCCTGGGGTTGCCCGGTCTCGGAAGGCTGCACAACGGGTGACGAACTGCGAACAGCAGTAGAAGCGCAACGCGCCGCTGGTATCCAGATGGTGGTCGCAGCGGGTAACTCCGGCCCATCTTGTTCAACAGTGTCGGATCCACCGTCGTTTTATGATGCGTCGTATACGGCCGGAGCTTTGAATACCGGCACGGACACGATCGCTTCTTTTAGCAGCCGCGGTCCTGTCACCAGGGACGGCAGCAACCGGATAAAGCCTGACATCACTGCTCCTGGGACAGGCACGCGCTCGGCCAGCAACACCAGCGATAATGCTTATACGATCGCCAGCGGGACTTCCATGGCCACTCCGCATATCGCCGGCGCAATGGGCTTGCTTTGGTGCGCGTTGCCCAGCCTGCGGCACCAGATTACCGCAAGTCGTGATGCCTTGGATAACTTCGCTGTTCACATCGCTGATACCTCATGCGGCGCCGCCGGGCCGCCAAACAACACCTATGGCTGGGGCCGGGTCGATATCGCCGCCGCTGTAGGGGTGCCGTCTCCAACCGCGACGCCTAGCCCCACGCCAACAGCAACCGGTACACCTTCTGCATGCGGGGCGGGAACTGCAACGCCTACGCCTACATCGACACCGACACCGTGCGATAGCGGCATAATCCAAAATGAAGGATTCGAGACTGGGGACTTCCCGCCCTGGGTCATTGACGGCCACACCAACGATCCTGTGATCGCCACCAACTTTGTACACACCGGGACTCATTCCGCATTCGCAGGCGGCAACCCACAACAAAGCACCTACTGCGAGGAGAATAGTAACGAGCCACTGGGGGACAGCTCATTCTATCAACAGTTCACAGTCCCTGCTGGTACGAGCACACTGAGTTTCTATCACAAGGACTGCACTAATGACAGCATTACGTTCGACTGGCAGGATGCCTACATCACCAATAGCTCCGGCACCATCCTGCAAACGATCTACC
>QHPG01000054.1 GCA_003219005.1 Verrucomicrobiota bacterium | reverse complement strand
GAGGGCGCGGGAGCGCGCGAATCAATCTACGAATCAGGAAACCAGGAAAGCAGGAAAACCGCGAACTAGACGGAGATCTCCGATATTGTGAATCCAAATCACCATTCTCTGCGCCGAGCACCTGATTTCACTCTGGCGTTCGCCGCGGCGAACGCCGCTACAATGATTGCCGGCTAATCTTTGTGCCGAAGGGAGCCGACGCCGCTGATGTGTTTTTCGATCGTTGGCGGGTCGCCGGAGTAGCTCACCTTTCCCGCACCGGCGATCGCCACCTTTAGCTTCTCAGCAACCGCGACCTCGGCGTCCCCTGCACCCTGGATGGAGATTTCAGCCGTCTTGGTTTGGAGAGCACCTGCCTTCAGGTCGCTTGCGCCGGTCACATCAGCGAGGAGCTGGTCGATATTGCCATCGAGCGAGACACGCGACGCGCCCGTGCCTTCCAAAGCAAATCTGGGCCCTGTGAGCTGGCTTGCGGCGAGCTTCACCGCTCCTCTGATTTTGGCTGCTTCCCGGGTAGGGCTTGCGATGGACACAGTTATTCCGTGCGTTGGTCGAATCTGCTCCCGGATGCGCAAGCGAAGTGTGCTCCCGGAAATCTCACTCTCGACGTACGGAAAAAGATTTTCGTCTGTCTTGATACGCAAATTAGGGGCTCCATTATACCAATTGATTTGAAATGCGCCGCTGGCGTCGATGTTAGCAAACGCGCCAATTTGGCGTTCGTCGATTTTGATACGGCCGTTGCCTCGAACTCCTGGCAACCAGCATCCGGCGAGGAGAGCGAAACAACCGGCGAGAAATGCAATCGTGATCTTCTTCATGTGAAATAGGATTCTTTTATTACGATGCGCCGGTGGATCGTTTTGGATTCAACAAAAATAGGCAGGGGCGATCTTCAGATCGCCCAGTCGGCAGACTGGAGACCGCCGCTCCTTGTTTATTTCGCAATCTTTAGTTTCACCGCGTCCACTAAAACGTCATCGACATACAATTCCACGCGGTAATCGCCGAGCGCCCAGCCGTCTTTAGGTCGTGCCAGCGTGAACGCGCCGTGTGCCGTTGGGCTTTCAGCGACAGCCGAGACTTCGTCCACCTTGTAATCTTGAGGAAAATCTTCGCCGATGTTCTCTGCGATCCAGACTGCCTTTACGTTTGCGCCTTTTCGCAACCGCTGTCCCCGCCAGCGCGCGTAAATCTCCGATGTGTTCGATGAAAAAGTTGTCATTGGTTTCCCAAACCAATCCTTTGCAAGGCTCACTGAAAGCTGCTTCGGCGCCGCGTTGGATTTCACTTCGGGTCGCTCCGCAATTTTGGGCCGTTCCACCAGCTCGAGGGAAATGCGCTGGAGCAAATCGCCATTCGCCGCGCGCATCGTCGTCACGTCTTTGACGATTCCTACGCCGCTTGCAAACCAGCGATCGATTATCATCGGGCTCGGTGACATTTGCTCCCCATGAATGTGGAACACATGAAATCTGCCGGCCGGAACCTTTATATCTTCGTCCCCGACGACGTCGTAATGCTGGTCCACTTTCAATTCGCCGGCCTTTCCGTTGAAATCCCACTTAGCACCCTTCTTCAGTGGGATGGCGATCATCGTCTGCGGCGGATCAAACCTAACGAGCTCGCCGTCCAGATTAATCCGTGCCCAACACATGATTCCATGTTCATCCACGGTGAGAAGGTCCGCGTTGGTAATCACGCCGGCGCGGTGCATTTCGAACTTGAGAAGGTCTTTTTCATCGACGTTCTCCGTCCCATTGATGCGATACAAGACTGGCAGCCGAATCTTGCCATCGGCGTCCGGTTTGGCGTCGGGAATATTAAGACCCTTGCCAATTTCCTCTGTCATGTTGTATCGCCAGCTGGTTCCATCTGCAGTCGGAATCAGCGGAGCAGCACGCACTGTCGCCGTCGATATGAACAGGAACATCGACAACGTGGTTAGATGCGGCGCGCCCAGCGGTCGCGCCCTACCAAAGCTGTGGAATCTGCGTAACCTGCGGCCACACATGTCTCGGAAATATTGCACATCGCTCTCGATGCTCGCTGTCGTTTTTTCGCTGCACGCGACTGGCTTCCCCGCCGATCCGCCAAAATCCGAGCGGCGCGTAGTGATTGTCGTCTGGGACGGGATGCGACCGGATTTTGTCAGCGAGCAAAACACGCCCGCGCTTTGGAAGCTTGCGCGTGGGGGAGTCATTTTTCGTAATCACCATGCCGTTTATCCCAGTGCGACGATGGTAAACGGCACGGCGCTCGTCACCGGTATTTATCCTGGCAAGAACGGAATCATTGCAAACCACGTGTATCGCCCCGAGATCGATCCTCACCACGCCGTTGATGTCGAGCTGCCGCCAACGGTAAAGAAGGGTGATGAAGTTTCCCGCGGGAAATATATTTCTGTTCCGACGATTGCCGAGCTCGTTCAGCGCGCACGAGGGCGTACGGTAATCGCGGCTGCAAAAAGTGTTGGGCTGTTGCTGGACCGACAGCCCGACGTTGGGACTGCGAAAAATTGCGTCACGCTGTTCGCGGGCAACGCCGGACTACGTGCACGAAGCGGAGCCCCAGACTCGATCCCGGCGGAGATTGTCCCTTCCATTACTGCAACGCTTGGTCCTTTTCCATCTGGCCACCTGCAACAGGACGCCTGGACAACAAAAGCGCTGACCGATTGCTTTTGGAAAGACGGTGTGCCGGCCCTTTCCGTGCTTTGGCTAGGCGAACCAGATCTTACACAACATGAATCTGCGCCGGGCTCGCCAGCATCGATAGCTGCGATCAAGTCCTCCGATGAAAATCTCGCAGCGGTGCTTTCGGCGTTAGATCAACGAGATGCGCGCGGAAGAACAGATGTGTTTGTTGTGTCCGATCATGGCTTCTCTACGATCGAGCGGTCGGTTGATTTACGGAAAATTTTGAATGACGCCGGTTTCATCGCGAAGACCGAATTTAACGACCAACCAAAACCTGGAGAGATCATGCTGGCAGGAAACGGGGGCAGCGTTCTTTTCTATGTCACCGGACACGATGAGACGGTCACGCGCCGTCTGGTTGAATTCTTGCAGCAATCTGATTTTGCCGGCGTGATTTTTACGAAAGAACCAATGGAAGGAACGTTCGCTCTCGGGCAAGCGACCATTCAAAATCCTCATGGGCCTGACGTCGAGATGGCCTTCCGCTGGAACGACTCAAAAAATAAGTTCGGTGTTCCGGGAATGATCGATGCCGATTGGCAACGAAAAGCAGGGGAGGGGACGCATGTTACGCTCAGCCGATTCGACATGCACAATATCTTAATCGCGGCCGGGCCGGATTTTCGTCACGGGGAAGTGGATGATTTACCGACAGGCAATACCGATCTTGCTCCGACGATACTGCGCGTTCTTGGAATCACCGCGCCGCAAAAAATGGATGGCAGAATCTTGTCGGAAGCAGTCGTGAATGGCGAACCGGCGACTGCTGGATTGAAACCGGAAACTAAGACAATCGAAGCCACAAAAGATTTCCCTGCTGGAAGATGGCGGCAATCGCTTCGAATCTCGCGCGTCGGCTCGACAATTTATCTCGACGAAGGCAACGGTACGTTTACGCCGAAATAGCAAGCCGCGGCTTCCGATTCCTCCCGTTTGTGCCGAATGCCGCCAGATTCATGACAATCATGATGAGCGCGAAGAGGTACAACCCCATCAGTAATCCTATGGCGGCGTGCATCGCTAAGATGCAAACCAGCCAAATGCGTCGAGTCTTTTTGATCCAAATGAAAACTGGGTAACCCACCTCGAGCAGGCAGATTGAAATCCCAAGCACGGGCAGAGCGTATTTGAAGCGAACAAGAATATCCGGCGAAATCAGATTAAAAGGCGGCCGGATCAGCGAGCGCCAGAGATTGGCGCCGTTCCACCAACCATTGCCGAGACATTTTGCGAGACCGCCAATGAAGTAAACAAAACAGAGATGCACCTGTAAGACCCGTCGCCAAAAACCCAAAAGCTGCGGATGTTTCGGTTTTGTTTTTACCACCCACTGGTCAAAGGCGTAGCGGTCTGGAAGCGGAGACAACATTAGGTAAAACAACGCCGTCGTCATAAAATTATCGGCGCCATAAGCCAGTAACCCTCCGCTTTCAGCTGCGCAAAGATGGAGAAACCAGGCAACAATCGCGGCTGGGCGGCAGAAGAGTCCCAGCAACAACAAGCAGCCTGCGGAAAGCAAACAGGCCCAAGCAACACTTAGCACAGCTTCTTCGCTCATATTAACGCTGCGACCGAGAGCGATCAGCCAGCCGAGCTTCGGAATCAATGGACTGTCGAAAGAAGCAATGGCTTCGCCAATTTCGCGACCGACAAGACCTTTGCCTTTGCTGGCAAACAGATAGTGCCAGTCGCTCCTTAAGAACAGCGCATAGACAGCCACCTGCAGACCCAAACCTATGCGAAACACCCCAAGCCAGCGATCGTTTTCAGAGGAAAACAGAAAGTCGATGAACCGTTCCCGGCATCTTTGCGGGAATGCGATCGGGCTGACTGGATTTTGAAGATTTTTCACAAAAGCCAACGAAGGAAACAAAGGTCTTAATTCGGTTTGGAAACCTTTTCGTTCTCTTCGTTTTCTTCTGTTAGGAAGTTCTTACTGCTTTCCCTCTCTGCGCAGGCTGAAGTCGAAGCTGAACATTGGTTGAAATGTTTCTGCTTTACCCTGCTCGAACTCGATTATGCTGGGCGGAGTTACCGATCCGAACACGGCCTGAATCTTCTTCACGTCGGGATGCTCACGCCAGACGGAGAACGCGAGCATTTTGACCAGGACCTCCCTGATCGGCTCGTAACGTTCCTCGGCCAACCTGTCCAGCAAACTATCTAGACGTAGTGCTGCGGCCTTGCTGCGTGCACGCGGCGACTCATGTTCTACGCGGCCATCCTCGTAAAACAGCTCCAAGGTCAACCTGTGATAGCCGGGAACATTCGGGGCAAAAAACGTGTAGCCCGCTT
>QHPG01000053.1 GCA_003219005.1 Verrucomicrobiota bacterium | reverse complement strand
TCCAGTTGCGCGCGGGTCTGACTTTGCCGGCGCGTCTCGAACCTCCCGGGGAACGGCAATTGATTTCCGATTTGGAATCGCGCCGGCTCGATCTTCTTGGATTGCGCCAGGGGCTCGAGAGTCAGGACGCAACCCTGCGCGCAGCCATTCTGGCCCAATTCCCGAAACTGGCGGTAGGATTCTCGAAGGCAAGCGATACAACCAACGTGCATACCACCGGCTTTACTGTCGCGGTTGACGTACCGATCTTTGATCGCAACCAGGGCAACATCGCGACCGAGCGCGCTACGCGCCAAAGGTTGCGCGACGAGTACAATCAGCGCGTGTTCGAAGCGCGTTCCGATATTGCTGTCGCGATTGCCGACATTCACTCTTTGGATCGGCAAATCGCTGCCGCGGAAGAAGCCCTTCCGCTGTTGGAAAAGCTCGTTAGCTCCGCTCAAAGCGCGGTCGAGCAGCGGAATGCTGACGTGCTCAGTTATTACACTGCGCGAAGCAACTTGCTGCAAAAGCGAATTCAATTGATCAAACTCGAGGAACAATTACTCGAAGCGCATACGGCGCTGGAGATTGCTTCCGGGCGTTACCTGCCGATGAACAAGGCGTTACAGAGATGAAAAGGAAACGAATCGTCGTTTGCGCCGTCGCGGTCGTGGTAATCGTCGCTGGCCTTGTATGGATCGCGCAGCGATTCGAGGTTGAAAAAGAAGAGAAAAAGACCGGCCCCGTTCCACAGGTGCAGATCGCGAAAGTGGAGCGAAAAACCATCAACGAAAAAGTGATCGTTTATGGAAGCGTGGTCGCGCAGCCCGGCAAGACGCATTCCGTTTCAATCGCCTTCGAGACGCGCGTGCGCCACATCCTCGTCGCGCCGGGTCAGTTCGTGCAGGAAAACGATCCTTTGATCGAGATTGAATTGAGCCCGGGCGCGCAAGTGCAGTTTCAACAAGCAAAGAACGCGGCGGAGGCTGCGCGCAAGGAACTGAAGCAGACTCAGGAGCGTTTCAATTTGAAGCTGGCTACAAATCAGGACCTGAGTGCCGCGGAAAAGACTGCGCGCGATGCCGAGGCACAGCTCACAGCTTTGCAACGCGCCGGCGCGGGAGGCGATAACCGCATCCACTCGGGAATCTCGGGCGTGATCGCCAAAGTGGACGCGCAAGACGGACAGATCGTTCCGCCCGGCGGTCCGTTGGTTGAAATCGTTGCCGAGAATGAGATCGAAGTGAAACTGGGTGTGGAAGCGGAAGATCTTACCGCCGCGCAAGAGGGCGCGCCGATCACAATCGTGGCGATGAATGATCCGACCGCGGCAAAGGTACAAGGCACAGTCCGTCTGGTTACGCGCCGAATCGATCCGACGACGCGACTTGTCGATGTTTACGTCGCGCTGCCCGAAGGGACAAAGCTGTTATTGGATGGCTACGTCCGCGGCGAGCTTGAGCGCACCGAGAAAAATGCGTTGGTCGTGCCGCGGTCAGCCGTTCTGCCTAACGAGTCGCGTGAGTTTGAAGTTTTCACGATGGCAAATAATCGCGCGGTGAAACACACGGTAAAGATCGGCGCGGAAAATCCCCAGGAAATGCAGGTGATCGCCGATGATCTTCATCCTGGCGATTCCGTTGTCACCGTGGGCAACTACGAGCTGGAAGACGGCATGGCCGTTGAGGTGAAAAAATGAGCTTCACCGCGTGGGCGCACAGCCATGCGCGTTCCATTTTGTTTTTACTCGGTGCGTTCTCGCTCGCGGGCGCGGTCGCGAGTTTTTCTTTGCCGGTCGCGCTTTTTCCCCAAGTCAGTTTCCCGCGTGTCCGAATCACACTGGATGCCGGTGATCGTCCTGCCGAGCAAATGACCGTAGAGGTCACTACGCCAGTGGAAGAAGCAGTGCGCGCGATTCCCGGTGTGCGCAGCGTAAGATCGACAACGAGCCGCGGGACCGCAGAAATCTCGGTAAACTTCAATTGGGGCGAAGACATGGTCTCGGCCATGCTGCAATGCCAGTCGCAGGTGAACAAGATTCTGCCGAGCCTGCCGTCCGGCACTTCGTTCGAAGTCGAGCGGATGGACCCGACCGTTTTTCCGACGATCGCCTACAGCCTCGCTTCCGATTCGCATTCGCTCGTCGAGCTGCGCGATCTCGCCCTCTACACTTTGC
Source organism: Verrucomicrobiota bacterium (assembly GCA_003219005.1). Taxonomy (GTDB): domain Bacteria; phylum Verrucomicrobiota; class Verrucomicrobiia; order Chthoniobacterales; family UBA10450; genus Udaeobacter. Next base: position 3,311 of record QHPG01000053.1, on the reverse strand, counting down.
GTCCGGCGCTTTCCACGGTTCCGGGAGTTGCGCGCGTGGGCGTCCAAGGCGGTCGCGTCGAGGAATACCGCGTCACGGTCGATCCAGACAAACTGCAATCGTTCAACATGACGCTGTCCGAAGTCGCTGGCGCGCTTTCCGCGTCGAACGTTCTGGTCGCAGTGGGGCGTCTTGAACAGTACGACAAGCTTTATCTCGTTGTTTCGGACACGCGTTTTAAAAAGTTCGACGAAATCGAGCACACTGTATTGCGATCGAATCCAGACGGCGTGGTGCTGCTCGACGATGTGGCCACCATCGAACACTCAGCGGAACCGCAATGGGTCCGGGTGACCGCTGACGGGCACGACGCAGTTCTGTTCCAGGTTTATCAGCAACCGTCGGGAAACACGGTGGAAATTGCGCGCGGCATCAAGGCGAAGCTGCGGGAAATACGGAAACAAATTCCGGAAGGAGTGAAGATTGCCGATTGGTACGACCAGAGCGATCTCATCCTCGCGTCTGAACACAGCACGCGCGACGCAATTCTGATCGGCATGGTTCTCGCCGCTTTTGTTCTGCTGATTTTTCTTCGCGACTGGAAAGTCACGTTAATCGCGACTTTGACTGTTCCGGCTGTGCTCGCGGCCACGATCCTGCTGCTTTATGTCCTGAGAATGAGTTTCAACATCATGACCCTTGGCGGAATGGCCGCGGCCGTCGGCCTCATTATCGATGATGCAATCGTGATGGTGGAACACATCGTGCGGCGCGTTCGTGGCGCGCGCGAGGGCGATCCGCATTCGCGAGTACTCGAGGCGGCGCGTGAATTCACCAACCCGCTGGCCGGTTCCTCCGCGGCCACGATCATCATTTTCACCCCGCTGGCGTTTTTGTCGGGAGTTACGGGCGCATTTTTCAAGGCGCTCTCCCTCACAATGGCGGCGAGTCTTGTCATTTCGTTTATCGTAGCATGGCTGGCTGTGCCGATCTTGTGCGCGAGCTTCCTGAAAAGAAAAGACGCCGAGATAGAGGAATACGGATCTTTCGCGCGTCGCGTACACGAAGTTTATCGCGAAAAGATGCAGCGCCTTCTTCGTCAGCCGCGCTTCGCAATTGTCTTTTTGGCGCCGCTTCTGTTGCTTGGCTTCATCGCGTTCAAGAGCATCGGCTCGGGATTTATGCCGGTCATGGATGAAGGCGGTTTCATTCTGGATTACATTTCACCGCCGGGCACTTCGCTGGCGGAGACAGATCGTCTGTTGCGCCAGGTGGAATCCGTTCTGCAAAAAACTCCGGAAGTGGAGACCTATTCCCGGCGCACTGGCTTGCAGCTCGGCGGGGGCATCACCGAGGCGAACACCGGCGATTTTTTCGTTCGCCTGAAACCATTTCCGCGCCGTGGGATCGAAGAGGTCATGAATGACGTTCGTGACGAAATCGAGAAACATATTCCCGGTCTTCAAGTCGAACTGCTGCAGTTGATGGAAGATTTGATCGGCGATCTCACCAGCGTCCCGCAGCCCATCGAAATCAAGCTTTATTCCGACGATGAGCGAGTTCTACGCACGTTGCCGCCGCAAGTAGCCAATACAATTTCGAAGGTTCGCGGTGTTGTTGAAGTAAAAAACGGCATTGTGCCGGCAGGCGACGCCCTCAGCATTCAAGTGGACCGGGTGAAGGTTGGGCTCGAAGGCATGGACCCGGAGGCGGTCACCAAAGCGCTCACTGGTTTTTTAAGCGGCAACGTAACCACCCTCGTTCAACAAGGGCCGAAGCTAATCGGCGTTCGCGTTTGGATTCCACGCGATGCGCGCGAAACCATGCGGAACATCGACAATCTTCTTTTGCGCGCGCCGGACGGCCACTTGTTTCCGCTCAAACGAGTAGCCACGCTCATTCCGTTGAGCGGCCAGCCCGAAATTATGCGTGACGATCTCAAACGCATGGTCGCAGTGACTGCGCGCATCAGCGGCCGCGACCTCGGCTCCACAGTTCGCGAAGTGAAGGGCAAACTCGCGAGCTCGCGGCTGATTCCGAATAATGTGCTCTACGCTTTCGGCGGACTGTATGAACAACAACAGATCGCCTTCCGCGGTCTCACCATCATCTTGATTGCGGCAATTATTCTGGTTTTTCTCCTCCTGCTTTTTCTCTACGAAAGTTTTCGCGTCGCATTTGCGCTGTTACTCGTCCCGGTATTCGCCGTCGCCGGAGTTTTCATCGGCCTCTGGATCACCGGCACCGAATTCAACATTACCTCGCGAATGGGCATGACCATGATCGTTGGCATCGTCACTGAAATCGCAATTTTTTATTACTCGGAATTTCGCTCGTTGCCCGCCAGCGACGATCGTCTGATCCTCGCTGGAATTAATCGGATGCGCGCGATTTCAATGACCGCCTTCGCTGCTATCCTGGCATTGCTGCCCCTGGCGCTGGGGATCGGTCATGGCGCTGCCATGCAACAACCACTAGCAATCGCCATTATCTCAGGGCTAATCCTAGCGTTGCCGCTTGTCTTAATCATTTTGCCCGCGTTGCTGGCAATCTTCGATCCAGAAGCGTCGACGCGATCTCACGCCTGAAAGGCGCGCTGTCTTATTTCCGTATCAGCTTAAGGATGCGTCCTTCGGCCGGATCGATTAGATATGCTGTTTCGCCTTTGCCAGCGACAACGCCGCGTGCGCCCTTGACCGTCGGAACTGTCGCTCTCAAATGAAATTTTCCATGATCGTCCACCTCAGCAACGGTGAGGCTCGCAGCTTGAGAAGCTGCAGCGTAGAGAAGTTTTGCGTCCGCTGAGTAATCAATGTTGTCCAAGCCCGGACCCGTTGTAATGGAGTCGAGCACTTTCCCGTCGTGACCGGAATCAAGGCTCACGACGTGATCGCCGCACGCGACAAAAAGAAATCGCCGCCCGTTATCGAGCGCGAGGCCCTGCAAATCGCTGCTGCCGGGATTCCATTTCGCGACTACTTTGTGTGTCCGCACGTCAATCGCGACGGTGGCACCCGCGTCTTCGATGTTCGTGTAGAAAAGCCCGCGCTCGTTATCGACAGCGTATCCTTCAGCCAAATTCTCCAATGGAATTTTCGTTTTCGGTTTGAGATGGTGAGGATCTGACGCATCGAAGACTTGGATCGATTTGGCTGACGCGCTATCACCTGCCTTAACGCGAAGCGTGATCCAGAGTTCGCGCGCGACTGCGACGTAAACAACTCCATCCGGTGTCACCGCGCGATCCGCTGACACTGGCACGCATTCACCGAGCGCAAGCGTCTTCGCATCAATGACGCAAAGCGTCGTATTCCCGCGGTTGCCGATGTAAA
>QHPG01000182.1 GCA_003219005.1 Verrucomicrobiota bacterium | reverse complement strand
ACTCATGCAGGTTGAGCTTGCCAAGGAACACCGCACCGGCAGCTTTCAAGCGGCGCACAATCTCTGCGTCCTCGGCGGGAACGCGGTCTTTGAATACGCCGCTGGCTGCGGTGGTGCGCACGCCAGCGGTATCTACCAGGTCTTTTAGCGCAATCGGGATCCCATGTAGCGGGCCTCTCCAACCGTCGTGCTGGATTTCTGCTTCCGCCTGACGAGCCTCAGCCAGTGCGGATTCGGCAGTGACAGTGATGAAGGAGTTCAGCTTCGAATTGAGCCGTTCTATGCGGTTCAAACACTCATGGGTCAGCTCGACCGGTGACACTTTCTTGCTGCGCACCAGTTGCGAGGCTTCGCTGAGCCCCAGCTGACTGACATTTAATCCCTGCTGCTTTTCCTGGGCGCCGGCATAAGCGTGAGCCGCGTGTTTGTCGATGTCCGCCATTAACATGCCGGCTGCTCCGGTTAAAGCGCTTTTTATGAACGTCCTGCGAGACCGTAAACTTTCTTCTGGCTCAATCATTGGCTGTAGATTGTTCCAGTGTCAGTGTGCGTAGAGTCGGAAAGTATTCGACGGCATCGCACAAACTGACCGATTGGCACGATAACGAATGGCTGAAGAATCCAACGATTGAAAAAATGGCCGAATGGCTCTGGAGAAAATTGGAATCTCAATGTTCTGGTCTTTGCGAGATCGTCGTGCACGAAACACCGACCGCTCGCTGCGTTTACCGCGGCGAACAAATGACGGGATCCAGATGCAGCCGCTCGCGGTGGCTATGGCACAGAAGCAGCTCGAGAAGCCGCTAAGATTGTATAGGCGATGGTTGCACCTCCATAACAAGACCATACTGGAAATCGAATCCCTCACCCGGCTTTATCGGTCGTGGCACGCCGGTATTTTCATCGAAAATTAGGCAACGCTGCGGCACCTCGATGTATTCTTTTACGTAACAAACAATGCGCATCGGCAACGCGCTTGCAGCCTCCGTTCTGCTCTGAAAATAACTGGGTAATCTTGGAAAATCGGGAAATGTTGGGTAAAAGACCTTGCCGAACTAGCTCGGCTGCCAACAGCGTGAGCGAAGCCAATAGCAATGGACCGAGATCCTGTTCGCTCTTATCGGATAATGTCGCAACGAGGAGCTTCCGCGAGCCGTAGTAAACTCCTTCTTCATCGGCATATCGGATCAGCGCGTAATATTCGATTATATCATCCACGCAAGACAGAAGGCGGTCGGGACGTGAAATGCTGCGGTGTTTCCAAACGTCAGCAAAATTACAGATCACTTGGTACGCCCTGGACTGCGGCCAAAACGATTCCCTGTATGATCTGTTTGTTGCATATCCGGTATTGCCGTTGAGGTCATAAAAAACATGCTCTGGCAAGTCACGCAAAGCGCCTGCAATGGCGGCGGCATTCTTGGTGTCGCGGCGAAGACCCATTTCGCGATTTGAATAGTATGATGCGAAGTCCCGAAAGGCGGGAAGAACAACATGCAGAAAATGATCGCGCGCCGTGTGCCTCATTGTAGTCTTATGACGTCAAGCTGAGCCACCACCCCAAGAGTCGCAAGTGGCAGCTTGCCGAATCGGGCCCCTATGCATGAAACGGCTTCCCTCCAGTGAATTACCAAAGGCGAACGCGCATCGGCCACCGCTTCAGCGGTTTTTCCAGAGTTTGATGTCGAGTTCCGAAGGCGATTACGAGATCGGAATCGCGCGGGGCTCTGTGGCGGCAGTCTCTGACGCCTGCAGTGCGACGCTCAGAGAGCGCCGCTACAGGGGCTTAGTGTTTCGGCGCGGGGACGGTGCCGGTCTCGATTGCTTCCTTGCGCTGAGCGATTATTCGGTTGGCCGTTTCTTCGACCATCTGTTCCAGTAGCAGTCGCAGATGCGTGTTTGGCCGGTAATCTGCTGGCGCGATGTGTTTGACCCGATCGGCGTGGGCTGAGAGCTGGTAACATTTCCGGAATCCAACGCGCTGCGGATCGTCAGGATTGTAAACGGCGATCGCTTGACCGCCATTCTTCTTCATGACGGTAAAGCAGGGGACATCGGTCGGCCCGTCGCCGATGTAGATCATGTGCGGGAAGGGGATTGGTCGAATCTCCGCGTCCATGTGGTCGTTGACGTCCTGGGACATGTCGAGCAGGCCCTTGTTAATTCGAAAGAGGAACTGTGTCTTTTGCGTGTGGCTGATGACGCGCTTCGGGAAAGCGATCCGCCCTTCTTTGTCTTCGGCAAATTCGCAACCGAAAATGGCGCGCACATAAGGCTTCAATCGACTGCCATCGAGCAGCACCTTTAGTCCGGAGGAGATGATGTAGTGCTCGACGGTGATGCCGTTGGCGATCTGTTCTTCGGTGAGAAGATTATTTCGGAATTCCTCAAACATTTCCGGCAGGCCTTTGTAAAAACTTAATTTGCTGCCGAGCTTTTTTAGCTCCGCATTGGTCGGGCGATCCATGCCGAAGGTGTCGAGCATCACCTTCATGTACGCGAGCTCGTTGTCGTAGCCATGTTCGCGCACCAGTTCAACGCAGCGTCGCCAGAAACTCTCGGCGTTTATCGCGAAAGCAGGAAAGATCACGTCCTCCTGCATGTAGCTCGGGCTGAGCGTCTGATCGTAATCGTAAACGATGGCGATAGTGTTTTGCGGAGTCATGGGCGGACCGGTGAATCGTTAAAATAGTTACATCGTTACATCGGCAAACGCTCAATCTCGTGAAACGCTTCGACGATTTTAACGCTCGGACGCTTTGCCGGAATTTTTCACTCGCGAGAGGAAATCCTCGAAGAGCGATTCGTAAACATGGCTGCGCTCCGGATGATATTGCACAGCGAGCCCGAACGGATACTTCTGCAGGCGAACTTGCTCAATGATGCCATCGTGCGCTGCCCAGGCTTCCGCTTCCAAATCGTCGCCCAACCGTTCGATTGCCTGGTGATGGGCGCTGTTGACTTTTGAAAAACGGTGCGACGCGCGATGCGCGCTGCGCAATGGCTGAACATCGCGATGACGTTGTTCCGGCAAATTGTGCCCTTTGATGTCGAGCTTTAATGTGCCGCCCAGAGCAACGTTGAATACTTGGAGACCTTTGCAGATAGCCAGAATCGGCAGTCCGCGTGACAGCGCCTCTTGCACCGCTTCAAATTCCCAGCGGTCGCGTTCTGGATCCATGTCTTTGCTCAGCACCGAAGGATCGGCAAATTTCTGGCGCAAAAATTCTGGCGAAATGTCGGACCCACCCGTGAGCAAAAGGCCGTCCATTTTCTCGAGGGGAACTCTTCGACGCAATGCGTTCCAGACTTTGATTTCAGGATGTTTGCCAAAAATGGGGCGAAACCATTTTGCGTCTTTGCGTCGGATCCAGGTAGCCAGGTTAGGCATCGTGGAATTTGCGACTGCTGGCAGTCGCTGTAAAGCGCGCGAGTTTATTGTAGAGGCGCCTGTCCTCACGCGCAGATTTGGCTGAGATTGCGACTGGGGACAGCCGCCTCTACACGCTACAATCCCATTAGCTCGCCCACGTATTTGACTGGCGGGCTACCAAAAGAGATCACCTGATCGTTGTATTTCTTGAGGTCGAATGACGCGCCGGCTTTCGTCTTTGCGCGCCCACGAAGATCGAGATGCTCGCTCACGCCGACGAAATAAGTGGAAAGCTGAGCCGAGGTGAGTCGCGCGCGTTTCCATTTCGCCACCGCTTCACCTTCCTGCTGAAAAGTTTCTTTCATCATCAAATCCATTGCCTCCTTCTCGGTCATGTTCCCAGCGTGAATGCTCTGATCAAGAATGGCGTTGGCGATGGCGCGCAATCGCATCTTCAACTGCTGCATCTTAACCTCGGGACCGCCGTAACCCTGTTCCGCCATCATTTGCTCGCAGTAAACCGCCCAGCCTTCGATGAATGTGCCGCTGCGAAAGATCGCCCGAACCAAAGTTGGTGCGCGGAATTCGTTGGCGTGAGCGAGCTGCAAATAATGGCCAGGCATTGCTTCGTGCACTGTCAAATCGCGAATTTCATAGTTGTTGTATTCACGAAAGAACGATTCTTTTCGCTCTTTCAACCAGTCTTTCGGCGTGGGCGCAACGGCGAAAAACGTTTTGCCGGTTTTGTCGAGCGGGCCAGGTGAATCGCAATAGGCTATGGCGACGCCGCGTTTGAATTCGGGCATTGCGATCACATCGAGCGGCGTGTCCGGGATGGCGACAAGCTTATGCGACTTCACGAAATCAGTCGCTTCGCCAACAACTTCTTTCGCGTAACCGACAACTGTTGCGTCGTCGGGATGTTGCTCAGCAAGTCTGTCCAGTACTGCAGCCGTCACTTTGTGTTTATCCGTGAGCGTTTTGTTATCAGCCTCCGGGAAATATTTTTCATAGAGGGGGAGCGCCGTTTCGTAGATGGCGGTTTGCGTTTCCTGTAAGTCGGCCTGCGCCCGCTTCATGATTTCTTCCATCGACAAGTCCGACGCGAGCGCGAAACGCAGCTTCTTTCGAAACTTCTCCGCGCCGATCCGAAAATCGCCGTCTGAACGCGGCAGCAGATCGTTCTGGAGCCATTTTTTGTAATCCTCCAGAGCAGCCGCGGTTTTTTCCTGCAACGGCGCCAATTCATTCTTCATTTGTGGCGTCCGGTCGACGAGCGGAGTGAGTCCTTCGCGCACGAGATTGATAGCGCCCTGCGTCTGCTCAATTGCTGTTTCAGTGTGAACGCGCGGTGGCTGCTGCAGATTGGCTTTTGCCTGCGCGATCACGCGCGGAATCGCTTCCATTCGCTGGCGCAAGTTCGGAATCCGCTTTTCCGGTGGCGCGAAATCCCGTGCAACCAACAGATAAAGGCTGTTGGCCAGGCTCTGCATGTAAACCAGCGGATTCCACTCCGCTTCCTTCAGCTCTTCAGCCTGGAAAATCTTGTAATCGATGTTCTCCTTCAGGATGCGAAAATCGACATTGTTCGCACCGGTGAGCTGCGATCCGTCAATGGCGCTTAGCTTGTCGCGGAACTCCTTTTGCGTTGCCAGTTCTTTCGCTCGCGCCTCGGACGAGTAATCGGTTAACTGGCCGTCAAACCGATGATCGCCGAGCTCGGTCGCATCCTCCGGATTGGCCTGCAAATACTGCTCGATGTAATCGTGCGCAGTTCTTTGAAACACATCGTCCTCCGGAGTCGCGAATGTGTTGAAGATCGACAGCGACAGCAAGACGCCAGCTGAAATGATGATTTTCATCCGATTTTAGCTCGGCGTGCCGCCGTGAAGAATCGGCTCTGTAGCAATCTCATCGAGCGTGAGTTGCTGTGTTTGGAGGTAAGTGCGGCCCTTGTAAAAGCAGGCGACAACGACAAACACCACCGCGGCGGCGAACATCAAAATCGTGAAGAACGTGAAGTATTGATAGTCGGTCAGCTTGCGTGTGCCATCAGCGTTCAAGTCCCACGCGTTAAACTTTCCAACGAAGAACTCGCCGAAGGCGACAGTGAAAAGCCACAGCGCCATGACGGAGCTCTTCATCGTGTTCGGGGCCTGAGTGTATGAAAACTCAAGCCCGGTGATCGATACCATCGTTTCGCCAAGAGTGAGAATGACATAGGCGAGCAGTTGCCAGTTAATGCTCGGCTTTAGTCCCAAATCGATTTGGCCCTGGATCCAAACGATAACGACAAAAGACAGACCGGTGAGAAAAAGGCCGATGCCGATTTTGCGCAGCGGCGTGAGCGGAAAAATTTTGTGAATCGCGGGATAGATCACATAGTTCACCAGCGGAATAAAAAGCAGAATTAGAATCGGGTTTGCGGTCTGTACCTGAGCGGCGATCAAATCCATGCCGAGCCAATGCAGATTCATTTTCTCAGCTTGCAACGTCCATTCGACGCCGTTGCTCATTCCCCAGAGCGCCCAGAAAACCAAAATGAAAACATAGACCATCGCGATGCGGAGAAGAGTGATGAGGCCATCGCGACTGAAAGTTTGTCGCAAATAACCAAGTCCTCCTGGCGGCACATGCACCATTTTCTTACGACCGCCCCAGAAGAACAAAGTCGCGATAACCATCGCTATGCCGGGAATTCCAAAAGCCCATCCGGGCCCCCACTTTGGATTTGCAAGGAGCCATGGACAGAGGATGGAGGAGATAAACGAACCAGCGTTAATCGAGAAATAGAACCAGCCAAACATCTTTGAGAGCAGATGCTTGTTCGATTCGCCAAACTGATCCCCAACATTGGCGGAAACGCATGGTTTGATGCCACCTGCGCCCAAACAAATCAGCGTCAATCCTATCGCGAGCATCGTCCGTTGTCCCACGGCCATTCCCCAGGAAGTGGCCATGCACGCGAGTGTCAGGTTGCCCAGGCAGTAAACGATCGATAGCGATAGAATAGTCCAGTACTTGCCGAGCCACCCATCTGCGATGATCGCGCCGAGAATCGGAAGGAAATACACGCCGAAAACAAAATAATGCGTGTACATGTACGCCTCGTTCGGACTCATAGGCGCCAGCACACCCGACTGATTCAAAATGTAATGCGCCATGAAGACGGTCAGCACCGACTTCATGCCGTAATAGGAAAAGCGCTCCGCCGCTTCATTGCCGATGATGTAAGGCACACCGGGCGGCATCCCCGTGAGATTAGGCGGCGACGTGAGGTATTCGTGTTTGGACCTGTGCATGTGATCTCTTTTGCCTAACGAGCTTCGTGAGGAACAACTTCAGCCGGGCTGGTGGAAGTCGAAGGTTCGTCAGAATTTTTTTCCGTCGCGTGCGACCAGACTTTTTTCGCTGGATCGGGCTGTTCCCGCTGGACGTCCGGCATCTGGCCGAGCGGATGTTTTTCGCAGGATATACAAAAGAGGAGCGTGCCGAGCGCAACAACGATGACCCCATGGCGGAAGAAACGAGCCATAATGCGCTGCCACAGTTATCAGTCTCCGGTGAAGCGCGCAAGGATGAAAGCGCGGTAGTGGCGACGTTTGAGTTAAACGCAGGCGCTCGCCGCGGCGAGCGCTTTCACAACATGATTGAAAGACGCGGCGGTAGGATTACTATCAGACGCGGTGGCCCGCACGGATAGAAACAGCGCTTGGAACGAAGTCTTCGCTCTCGTTCTGCTTTTTGTCGGTACGCTGCTGTTTCTTGCGCTGATCTCCTACACGCCAAAAGATATACCGTCTTGGATTTGGTTTAGCCGCATTTCGCCCGCGAATCATCCTGCGCAGAATTTCATCGGGCCCGTCGGTGCAGTTGTGGCGGGCATTTGCTATCAATCCATTGGCGTTTTCGCTTCGCTGCTGTTGGCAGCAGTTCTACTGGGTTTCGGCGTGGCGAAATTATTTCATCCTCGGTTGCGTGTGGCACCCCGAATCCCATGGATCGTTTTGTTCATTGTTTCTGGTGCGTGCCTCGACCAGTTGTGGGACATCAGCCATTTGCTCGGGTTGAAGGTGCCCGTGGACATTCAAGGGCCTGGCGGGTTGGTCGGATATCGCTTGGCCGATGAACACCGTGGTCTGCTTCGCACCGCGCTTGGCCCTGTCGGCTCGCTGGTTCTCCTGATGGGAATTTATGTAACAACGCTAATTTTGGTCACAGGACTGCGCCCAATTTATCTTATTCGCGAGACAGTCAGCGCCACGCGGCGGCTCGGGGCGGGACTGCGCGAGTGGCAATTGCGCCGGAGGCTGGGCAAAGCCGATCTCAAAGAAAAACTGGAGATCAGGGAGAAGCAACTGGCGAAGGAGCGGCGCATGTATGAAAAAGCGTTGAGAAAGAAAGGCATGCCTCTGCCTGAAGGGGTCGGGGTGACCATTTCGCCGGAGGAACTCGAAAGCCGACCGGCACCAAAGGTGGTTGATACAACGGCGTTGCCGAGCGAGCACAGGACGCCGCTCGGCCGGAAACCATCTCTCGCCGAATTGCGCGCCAGCGAGGCCAAAGCAAAAGCGGATTCCGGCGTGACCAGCGCTGCTTCGAGTTGGGAAGATTATGTGTTGCCAGGATTGGACCTGCTCGATGAGCACAGTTTGGAAGGCCGCTCGGCTACCGATCCCTCCGAACTGGAAGAAGTGCGGCAAATCCTGATTGATACACTAGGACAGTTCGGGATTGCAGTGGCGCCCGGCGACATTACCAAAGGCCCTACGATCACGCGCTATGAAGTGTATCCTGCGAAAGGTGTGCGCGTCGATAAGATCGTGAGCCTCGAGCGCGATCTTGCCCGGGCAACACGCGCGGAGCGGATCAACATTCTTGCGCCGATCCCTGGAAAAGACACGGTCGGCATCGAGCTGGCGAATAGTCGAAAAGTTACCGTGAAACTGCGCGAGATGTTGCAATCGCCCGATTGGGAAGAAGCGAAAGCGCACGCGAAAATTCCGCTCGCGCTTGGCAAAGATGTTTATGGCAAGACGATCATCACTGATTTGGCACAAATGCCGCATCTACTTGTCGCCGGCACCACTGGCAGCGGGAAGAGCGTCTGCATCAACTCCATGATTGCGAGCATGCTCTTCCGCTTCACGCCGGAAAAACTCCAGCTGATCATGATCGATCCAAAGGTAGTTGAGCTGCAGGTTTACACGAACCTGCCGCATCTGCGTTATCCGGTCATCACCGACCCGAAAAAAGTGCTGCTGGTTTTGCGGGGACTAATCGAGGAAATGGAGAAGCGCTACAAAATTTTCGCACGTGTCGGTGTGCGCAATATCATCAGCTTTAATGCGCGCCCGGCAAAAAAGAAAGATGTCGATGTTCCGGAAGAGTCCGGAGAAATCAAGGTACCGCGCGACGACGAACTGAAAATTCCAGACAAGATGCCCTACATCGTAGTCATCATCGACGAGCTGGCGGACTTGATGCAGACGGCGCCGGCCGATGTCGAAAGCGCGATTGCGCGCATTACGCAAATGGCGCGCGCGGCCGGCATTCATATAATCGTCGCGACCCAAACCCCACGCGCGGACGTGATCACAGGCGTGATCAAGGCGAACATTCCGAGCCGGATCGCGTTTCAGGTCGCCTCGAAAATCGACAGTCGCGTAATTCTTGATGAGAACGGCGCCGACCGTTTGCTCGGCCAGGGCGACATGCTTTATCTGCCGCCGAGCACGTCGCGCCTAATTCGCGCGCAAGGTGTGTTGGTCACGGACCAGGAAATTCATCGTGTCGTTGAATTTGTTTCAGCGCAAAGCCCGCCCGCATTCGATCAATCGATGCACGAAAAACTAGAAGCTGCCAGCGCTGCGACCGATGACGTCACCGAGGAAGATGAGGAACTGGTCGAAAAATGTCTCGAGATTATCCGCCAGGAAAAACGCGCCTCGACTTCATTGCTTCAGCGCCGTCTCCGGCTTGGTTACACGCGCGCCGCGCGCATCGTTGATATTCTGGAGCAGCGCGGTATTTTGGGTCCCGGCGAAGGCGCCAAACCACGCGAGATTCTGGTGGATCTCGATGCTGCCGTTTAGCCGGCATTTTTCGCGTTCATGACGATAGAAGGGCTCGGTAAAAAATTTCAGGAAGCAAGGCGCGCAAGAAATCTCACGCTCGATGAAGCAGCGCGGATGACAAAGATTCGTCCCGCCCGGCTTGCGGAGATTGAGGCTGATGATTTTTCCCAATTTCCGAGTCTGGCGTACGCAAAAGGATTCCTGCTCATCTACGGGAAATTTCTGGATGTCGATGTCACGCCATATCTTGATGCGTTCGAAGATTCCGAGCGCGTGACGGTTGATGGCTACTCATACCTCCAAGAGAATCGCCCCGAGAAGCCAGTCAGCGCGCCAGTCGTTCCGCGCCGTCCCGTTACCAGTGGTGGCGGCAACCGCGTTTCGCCGATGCCACTCATTGTCGGGATTGTGGTATTGGTGTTCGGCTTTTTGCTAATGAAATTGGTTCTCAATGTGCAGCGGCTCGCACCGGGGAAAGCGCAGCCGACCGCGCAGGTATCGCCAAGCGCACTGCCTGTTTCGCCTGCACCAACTCAAGCTTCGCAAGGCAATGTTGCCGCTGCTCCATCTGTCGGGACGTCAACGAACGCACCGAATCCGGTGGCGGCGGCTGGCGTAATGCCGAGTGAGCCGGAGGTGCGTCGCGCCAAGCCTGTGACCCGGGAAGACCTCGCCAGAGCAGAAGAGACACCGAATACATCATCCGCAGAATCAAGCGACCAGAATCGGGTCGCGATTCGCCCACTTAAAAGAACCTATGTGAGAGTGACTGTGGGTGAGAATGAGAATCCCGCGTTCGAACGTTGGGTGTCGCCCACTGACGGCACGGTTGAATTTCGCGGCAAGCATTTCTCGATTCGAGTTCTCGATCCTGACGCTGTCAAGATCACCAAAAACGGCCAGGCGCTGGAAGAAAACGACGAAGACGTAACGGTGAACTGAGAGTAGTCGGAAGGGTTCTAAGAAAACGTCCAACGTCCGACGTCGAACATCGAATGCTGAGATGAAAACAAAAGGGAATTGTGTCGCTCGCAAACCGAAGGTCGGCATGATCAGCCTCGGTTGCGCCAAAAATCTAGTCGATGCAGAGATCATGCTGGGAAGCGTGCTACAGCGCGGGATGGAAATTACATCGCAGCCGGAAGACGCCGATGTCCTAGTGATCAACACGTGCGCCTTCATTGATTCCGCAAAAGAAGAATCCATCGAAGCGATTCTGGAAGCGCATCAGCAGCGTGGTTTAAACCGACGGCCGGATCAAAAACTGATTGTCAGCGGCTGCATGTCACAACGCTTCGCGAAAGAACTACGCCAGGAGATGCCGGAGGTGGATGCCTTTGTTGGGCTCGATCAAGTCAGCGAGCTTGGGGCAATCATCGAGAAGCTTCTAAGCAAACGCCGAACGCTCAACGCCCAACGCTCAACGCTCAATCCGGATAGTTCGACGTTGGGCGTTAGACGTTCGACGTTGGGCGTTGACTCCAGCAACGGTGATGTCGGTCTGGCCTTTGCGGACAGGCGGCCCACTTACATTCCCGATTACGACACGCCGCACTTCAGGCTTACGCCCGCGCATTTCGCTTACGTAAAAATTGCGGAAGGCTGCAATCACCCGTGCAGTTTTTGCGTGATTCCGCAAATGCGCGGGAAACATCGCAGTCGTCCTCTGCAATCTGTGCTCGCAGAAATTCGTGGACTCGTTAGTGAAGGAGTACGCGAGATTAGTTTGATCAGCCAGGATACCACGTATTACGGGATGGATTTATGGCCGGCAAAAGCGGGCCCTCGTCAGCCGGTCGATTCCACTCGCGGACCAACTCTCGCGGTACTGCTTCGCGAAATTCAAGAGATCGAAGGTGAATTCTGGGTGCGCTTGCTTTACACGCATCCAGCGCATTGGAGCGATGAACTGATTGAAACCATCCGGCAGCTGCCGGACAAGGTCGCGCGCTACATCGATATTCCTTTGCAGCATATCGATGATGCGATGCTGGGGCGGATGCGACGAGAAACTTCGCGCTCGCACATCGAAAATTTGATTCACAAACTGCGCGCTGGGATTCCCGGTGTCACGTTGCGCACTACGTTCATCGTTGGATTTCCCGGCGAAACCGAGGCGGAATTCGCGAGCCTTCTCGATTTCATTCGGCGTACTCGGTTTGAGCGGCTGGGGATATTCAAATATTCGCAGGAAGACGGCTCGCGTGCGGCGAAAATGCCTGGGCAGATCCCCGCAAAAATTAAGAGCGCTCGTTACCGGGAAGCGATGTCGATCCAGCAACAAATTGCGCATGACCTCGCCTACGAAAAAGTTGGAAGCGAACTGAAGTTGTTGGTTGATCAACCGCATATCGCCCGAAGCGAAGGCGATGCTCCAGATGTCGATGCGCGCGTGGTGTTGTCCGAGGCCGCGCCGGTCGGCGAGTTCGTTTGGCGAAGGATCACTGGAAGTCGCGGCTACGATCTGCTCGCGTAAAGTTAATTTCGTCACCGAATCTGTCATGTCGAGTGAAGTCGAGACATCCCGCGAAGTTGCCTTTAAGCTGTGCCACGGGATTGCTCGACTTCGGTCGGAATGACGTGGAGCAAAATAGGTTTAACAGATGACAAGCGAGCGTTTTTTGAGCAGACTATTAAGTTGAATTTATTTCATGGCTGGCCCGAACCAATCCAAAAAAGAAGCCATTGAGTTACCGGTTCCTCCTCTAGAAAAGCCGCCGGATCCGAACATAAAACAGCGCGAAACGGCGCGAATCCAATTGCCGGTTCGTGAGCCCATGGGCAAGACGCCTCTTTCCATCCCAATTCCAACGCCGATGCCTGCGCCAGTCGCGCACGCGCCAGACTCCTCAGGTCTAAGAAAGGAAACATTACGCGTTTCGGATATGCCGGATTCGCCCGCGGCTGAGATGAAAAAGACCGAGCCTCTTATCGCCATGCCAGACGTTACTGCAGAGCATCCTTCAATTGCTGCGGCACCTGCGGAGAAAAATTCAATGCTGCTGATGTGGATCCTGCTCGGCGTTTCTGCTCTGATTTTGATTATTCAGATTTGGACTTACTTTGCTTAAGCCATGGAAAACTCTGCCGTTATCAAGCTCGATGAATCCAATTTTGACCGCGAACTGACGCAAGACGACAAACCCGTGATCGTCGATTTCTGGGCAGAATGGTGCGGACCTTGCAAAATGATCGCACCGCTGCTGGACGAGATTGCACGTGAAAAAGCGGGCGCGGTCAAAGTAGCGAAAGTGAACGTGGACGAAAGTCAGAGCCTCTCGTTGAAGTACAACATTCGCGCCATCCCGGCTCTTCTTTTTTTCAAGAACGGCCAACTGCGCGATCAAGTCACCGGAGTCACGAGCAAAAAAGATCTGTTGAATCGGCTCGACGCGCTGGCGTAGGAATTCTTCGTCCGGCGAAAAATTCCAGTGATCATCATCACGTTGCGTCAGCAGGACGACGCGCTGCTCATGGGCAGCAATCGCACTATTTATCGTGCTGGCGATCGTGATGTATGTGACACGCAAGGTAGATTGAAAAGCTTGGGACGCGGCTAAAAACTCAAACCGAAAGATCGCCAAGGGCGCCGTCGGATTTCGCCTGGGGCAAATGCCCCAGGAAAACTGGCATTCACCCTAGGTACCGTTTATTTATTTCTTAGGGCTTGACGAGTTTGGAGAGTTCAGATAAGGGTAAGTTCCCCCCGGAGGATTTCGATGACTAATCAAGAAATTGGGGCGGCTGCGGGTTGCTATTCGGCCGGAGAGGTTCATTTCACGATTTCTTCAGGGCTTCACATTTTTCACAAACGACTGCTGCGGTCGGGCGACTTGAATAGGCAGCAACAAAATCTCGCAACAACAACGGTTCTCTGTCTCTAGGGTGAATGGGGAGGCCGGCAATAACTCAATCGGCTAGATCGTATGACTTCTGTGCAGTCCCCGAATCTCTCGGAAGCGAGTTCAGTCATTCGGGTTGCGATTGTCTGCGAACCCGACACGGCGTTTCTGGCCGACTCGCTTGAGGCGCTGCTTGAGGAAGCCAAGGGATTCACCTTTTCAAGATTTGAGTATGGCGCCGAGTCGGACCTCAAGCCGAAACCAGCTGGGCTCGCGAATCCCGACGTAGTCGTTGCCACTCTTGATACGTTTCAAGCAACAAAGGTGGAACCTTTCCTGGCGCCGCTTCAACGGGCTTTTCCTCGCCGCCCCGTCCTGGTGACCACTGCGCATCCAGATGCATTTGATGTTTTTCCATTGCTCGAGATGGGAGCGGCAGATTTCCTGGTGCCTCCGCTGCGGCGTTCCGATGTATTGCCACGCCTTAAGCGTCAAGCGCGAGTCAGCCCCCGAGGCAGTGCTATCGTCCAAAGACTCAAGGAGAATATCGGGCTTAAACAGATTATCGGTGAGAGCTCTGAGTTTCTCGACAAAGTCCAGTGCGTACCGCGCTTCGCGCGATGCGACGCAACGGTCTTGATCTCCGGCGAGTCTGGTACCGGCAAGGAACTTTTCGCGCGCGCCGTTCACTATCTGAGCTCGCGTGCGGACCGGCCGTTCGTTCCGGTTAATTGCGGTGCGCTTCCAGAAAACCTAATGGAAAGCGAGATATTCGGCCATAAACGTGGCGCGTTCACGGGCGCTGCATCGGATCGAGGGGGACTAATCCGCGAGGCTGAAGGCGGCACGCTATTTTTGGACGAGATCGACTGCCTGACGCCTCAGGCTCAGGTGAAGCTACTTCGCTTCCTGCAGGACGGAGAATATCGGTCCGTCGGTTCCGAGCAGATTGGTTATGCAAACATTCGAGTGATCGCGGCAGCGAACGCCGATTTCAGCCAGGTCGTATGCTCAGGAAAGTTCCGTGAGGATTTGTTCTATCGACTGGGCGTACTGACACTCACAATTCCACCATTACGCGAACGTCCCGGGGACATCTATTTGCTCGCCTGCGACTTTCTAGAGAAGCAGGCTGCGATCACGAATACTCGTCCGAAAAATCTCTCGCTCGCCGCGCTCAACATCTTGCTCAGTCATTCGTGGCCGGGAAATGTGCGCGAACTCCAGAACGTGCTCATGCGCGCCATCGTACTATCCGATCGAGATGGGATCGAACCTTCGGACCTTAACCTGCCTGAGGATGGATCTGTTGCGGAAGACCAGTCATTTCGACAAATGAAATCGCGTGTCGTTTGGCGATTCGAACACGACTTTCTCAAAACCGTGCTGCATGTGCACGATGGAAATATCACTCGTGCTGCGTTCGCGGCGAAGAAAAGTCGGCGGGCGTTTTGGGAGCTTTTGCGCAAGCACGGTCTGCTGGCCCGAGCGCGACGCAGTTGAGCATCACTCATGTGATGTAACGGTCTCGCTGTGTCCTGAGGTTAGAATGGCGATTTAGGCGGCTAAAGTGCCGTCACAGCATGGACGAAATTGTCCTCGCGTAAAGCACACAGCGTTTCTGCAACTCGGCTCGCGATTTCATCGCGAATGATAGGACGAATTTGTCCGGGAGGCGACGCTTCCAATTGAATTCCACAGCGCATTTCTGTCGACGACAGAGATTTGGTTGAATGAGCCATTTCCAGAGAAGGAACTGAAGCTAGCAGCAGCGCCGGCCTGCACACAACTCACCTTGGCACGCGCACCCTCTGAAATTTGAGGCACGGCGGGTGCTAAACCGGGACCATTGACATCCGAATGTGTGCCTGCCAATCCGCTACTTCCATCTCCGGCGCCAGAAATTCTGGACTATCTGGCAATGCATCCGGAGGCACAGGATACGCTCGACGGCATCCTTCATTGGTGGGTGCTCGATGCCTGCGTCAAAAAATGGGCGCCGAAAATTGCAGAGACCGTCGCCAAACTCGTCGAACAAGGTTTTCTCGAAGAAAAGCCTTCTCCAGATGGCCAAACATTTTACCACGTGTCCCTGCGTTATCTCTCCAGCCTTCAGCAACGACGACCACGAAGCTCTACTCCTGACTCAACTCGCTAAACCATCTGACAAGAAAGGAAAATCATGCCCGCTACACTTACCTATCCCGGCGTTTACATCGAAGAAATCCCAAGCGGTGTCCACACCATCACCGGCGTGGCGACCTCGATCACCGCATTTATCGGACGAGCCAAACGCGGACCCGTCGATAGCGACGAAGAATCGCCGATCATGATTAACAGCTTTGGCGATTTCGAACGCATCTTTGGCGGTCTCTGGCCGGACAGCACCCTCGGGTTCGCAGTCCGTGACTTTTACCAAAACGGAGGCAGCCAGGCGCTCATTGTCCGTCTTTTCCATCCGCTTGGCGGGACGAATGACTTTGCCACTCTGGACGTTAATTCGTTAGACCTGACCGCCGCCAGTCCTGGTAGCTGGGCGAATTTGCTGCGGGCGCGGATCGATCACAACACCCGCCCGCTCCCGGATGGCTCGGCTGATCCGGACACATTCAACGTCATCGTGCGCGACGGCGATACCGGACAGATCGAGATTTTCCGCAATGTCTCGGTGGTTGACGATCATCTCCGCCGGATCGACAAGGTTTTGGAAAACGAATCCAAACTGGTGCGGGCCGTGACCCCTCTTCCGGGTGCGCGCCCAGGTCCGCATCCGGACCCGCAGCCGGGCGAAGATGTTTGGGGCGACAATACGCCCGCGACAAATTCCGCGGTGGTGACCGCTGGCGAAGCCTCTGATGGCGACGCGCTCGACGAGGATGATTTCACAGGCGTGGGCAAGGAAGGTAACAAGGAGGGGCTGTTCGCCCTCGCCAAATCCGATCTCTTCAATCTCCTGTGCATTCCCGGCTACGTCGATACCGGGGCCGGCTTCGATGTCGATATCGGCCTAACGACAAGCGCGGCGACCTACTGCGAAGCTCGCCGGGCCATGTTGTTGATCGATCCGCCGAGCGGATGGCTCGACAAGGATGCAGCAAAAGCCGGCCTCGCCGCCGGCATCGGCACGACGAGCAAAAATGCCGCGCTTTTTTTCCCGCGATTGCGCCAGCCCAATCCCGCGCACGACAACCAGAAAGAGGATTTTGCTCCGTGCGGCGCCGTGGCCGGTGTTTTTGCGCGGACCGACGCGCAACGCGGCGTCTGGAAAGCACCCGCTGGCTTGGAGGCGACTTTGGTCGGGGTGCCGGAACTGAGCGTGAACCTGAACGACGCCGAGAATGGCGAACTGAATCCGTTAGGCATCAATTGTTTGCGCTCCATGCCAGCCAGCGGCCGGATCATTTGGGGCGCGCGGACGTTGCAGGGCGATGACCGACTCGCTTCCGAGTGGAAATACATCCCGGTCCGGCGGACGGCGCTCTTTCTCGAGGAGAGCCTCTTTCGCGGCACACAGTGGGTTGTTTTTGAGCCTAACGATGAGCCGCTTTGGGCGCAGATCCGGCTCAACATCGGCGCGTTCATGCAAAGCCTCTTCCGACAGGGCGCGTTCCAGGGCAAAACGCCGCGCGAAGCTTATTTCGTCAAGTGTGACAAAGAGACCACCACACAAAACGATATTGATCACGGCATCGTGAACATCCTTGTCGGCTTTGCGCCACTTAAACCGGCTGAATTTGTCGTCATCAAGATCCAGCAACTCGCCGGGCAAATCGAAACCTAAACCGAGGACAATCCAATGGCTCAATTCAGTGTTAATCCACAACGATTCGATCCCTACAAAAACTTCAAGTTCCGAGTAAAATGGGACGGACGTTACGTCGCCGGTGTCAGCAAAGTCGGCGCGCTCAAGCGGACCACGGAAGTGGTGAAGCATCGGGAAGGAGGCGATCCCAGCAGCAGCCGAAAATCGCCCGGCCGAACCGAGTTTGAAGCAATTACGCTGGAGCGCGGCGTCACGCACGACACCGAGTTTGAAAAATGGGCAAACAAGGTTTGGAATTTCGGGTCTGGCCTCGGCGCGGAAGTGTCGCTGAAAGATTTCCGCAAGGACGTCATCCTCGACGTTTACAACGAAGCCGGCCAACTCGCGATCAGCTACAAAATATTCCGCGCTTGGGTTTCAGAATTCCAAGCTCTCTCTGATCTCGATGCTAACGCCAACGCGGTCTCGATCCAGCATATCAAACTGGAAAACGAAGGCTGGGAGCGCGATTACGACGTGACCGAGCCGAGCGAGCCAACCTTTGTCGAGCCAGCATAACGTGGGTGCATTCGGTCATGGAGCAGCCGACGCGACCTCTCTCGCCAGAGAAAATCCTCGATGTATGGGAAGCCGGGCGACAGCAGCATGAGCTCGACCGGGCACTGACCCTGCTGACCGCCGCATCGGGATTGAGCCGCGATGAGCTGGCCGACCTAACAATCGGCGAACGCGATGCGCGCTTGCTGCGACTGCGGAAACTCGTCCTCGGAGCAGGTGCGGCTGGAATTTCTGAGTGTCCAGAGTGTGGAGAGCGCGTTGAATTCGCGATCGACACAGCCACGATCGCAACTCGGCCAGCGAACTGCCTGACGAAATTGTGGAAGCCCTCGGCGCGGCGATGCTGCAAGCTGATCCGCAGTCGGAAATTATCATCTCGTTAGGCTGCCCGAATTGCGGCCGACAATGGGAACTGCTTTTTGACATCGCGCACTTTCTTTGGCACGAGATCGCGGCGCAAGCGCAGCGACTCGTATGCGAAATCGATGTCCTCGCCCGCGCCTATGGCTGGACAGAGCGCGAGATCCTGAGCCTGCCGGCGCAACGCCGGAGAACCTACCTGGAGATGCTGGCCGCATGAGCCATTTTCTCGCAAGGTTGGTCGATCGCGCCCGCGGCACGGCGCCGTGCGTCGAACCGGTCGTTGCCCCGCGCTTTACGGCAGCCCCGATCTTCGAGGTCGCGTCTGAAGTGGAAACTCTGCCACCGGGGAGAGAACAGCAGCCGGGAATTGCAAACCAGGCACTATCTGCGGAGAAACCTGATCCAAAGAGAGTTTCGGAACCGGAGAGACTACCGCTGCTGCGAGACTACGCGAACGACGATCATAAAACGGAGAAGTTACTGGTGCCGATACCGGAACACCCGACGGTCGTTAGGCCGTCCCAAGCCGCAAACCGAGCGCTGCCGTTGGGTAAAAATGGAAGAAGGTTCCTTGCACGATCGGCGGCAAAGCGGCCCCGCTCAGCGGCCCCGGTTTCGACAACGTTGCAGCATCTTGAGAATGGTCTCGTGAGGCCTAACGAATCGTCAGAGGAGCCACCGATTATCCGCGTCACGATCGGCCGAATCGATGTGCGCGCGACGCCGCCGGGTGCGCCGTCGCGAAAATCGCCAACGCGTTCAGAACCGAAATTGACGCTCGATGCTTATCTCAAATCGCGAAAGGAGGGCATCCGATGAGTACTCCGCTTGCGCTCGCCACGGTCACTGCGGTTCTACAAAATTTCATCCAGAACAGCATCACCGATCATGATCTGGCAACCACTCTCGGGGGTAACATCACGGTTTCTGCGGAACCACCTGACCGAATCGACAATGGCGCGTCTTCGCCCGACCGAATCAATCTTTTTCTCTTCCAAGCGACTGAGAACCAGGGCTGGCGCAACGTCGCCCTTCCTTCACGCAATCCCACCGGCGATCGGATTAGCAATCCGCCCCTGGCGCTGGACCTGAGTTATCTCCTAACCGCCTATGGATCGGGGCCACTGCACGCCGAAGCACTGCTTGGGCTCGCCATGTTTGTCCTGCACGAAATGCCCGTGCTCACTCGCGATGTGATTCGTGCAGTGACAGTGACGCCCGCCCAACCGCCGCTCCTCGCCGGTCTCCAAGCTTCGCAACTGGCCGATCAGATCGAGCAAATCAAGGTCGCGCCGCAAGTCATGTCGGTTGAGGAAATTTCCAAAATTTGGTCAGCGCTCCAATCGCAGTATCGACCAACCGCGGTTTACAAAGCTTCGGTTGTGCTCGTAGAAAGCCAGCGCTCGGTCAGGCCGACCCTTCCTGTGCGCACCCGCAATCTCAAGGTTATTCCCTTCGAGCGTCCGATGATCGAGTTGCTTCAATCGCAGGAAAACAACGCCGCGCCGATTCTGCCGGACCAGCTGATTCTCGCCGGCTATAACCTTGTGATCGACGGTCACCAATTGCGCGGCGAAACGACGGTCGTGCTGATTGATGACGACCATGAAATCACGCCTAACGACGATCAAGTTACGCCAAGCCGGATCATCCTTCCCCTCCCGGCGGACCTCCAGCCGGGACTGCACGCAGTGCAGGTAGCGCACCGGATTGCTTTCGATCCAGACGCTCCGATGGATACCCGGCGTGGACTGGAGTCGAACGTCGCGGCGTTTGTGCTTGTGCCGGAGATTGTCACTTCGCCGGCAACGGCGGCGCGTGCAAGCGCCGCCAGCCTAACGATTAACCCGGCAGTCGGTCCAACGCAGCGCGCCTCGCTCCTGGTCGGTCGCGGAACGATCACGGTCGCCGCGCGTCCACCGGCGGATCCGCCTTCAACCACGCTGGAGTTCACGGTGCCGGAAGATTTCGCCACTGGAGCCAACCAGTTGCTGCGCGTGCAAATTGATGGCGCGGAAAGCCCGCTCGAGGTGGATGCAAACGGTCTTTACGTTGATCCGAGAATTGAGATCACCCCATGAATATCGACACAACGGAGGATTGGGCGACTACAAATCAACGCAGTTTGATGGCGGAACTGGCTCGACTCGGACGCCTGCTCCGCCATGAGCCCGACGAAGATACTCCTGTAACGTCCGCATCATCCGCACTCGACGCGCTCTCTGCTCTTTTTGGCCTAACGAGTTTTGAGCGGCGAGTGGTTTTGCTTTGTGCCGGAATGGAGTTGGAAGGGGATTTCGCCAATTCGTGTGCTGCTGCGCCGGGCTCTGGAGGAAATCCCTGGCCGTCCTTCGGCCTCGCGCTCGCAGCCTTTTCCGATGCGCATTGGGACGCGCTCGCAAACAACGCGCCGCTGCGACGCTGGCACATCATCGAAATTTGTAGCGACGGTCCACTCGCCCATAGCCGTTTGCGGATCGACGAGCGGATTCTCTTCTTCCTCACCGGTGTCTCGCAATTGGATGGGCGTCTCGCCAGTCTGGCCGAGCCGTTGCGCGATACGGCGGAGATCGTCCATTCGCAGCGCGCGGTTCTCGATCGGTTGGAGAGCACGTGGAAACTCGCGTTTACCAACCGGCATCCATTCCCGGCGGTTCAGCTTTGTGGCCCGGATGCGGGAGCGAAACGCACTCTCGCCAACGCTCTCGCGGCACGCCTGACGATGGATATCTTTCGACTTCCCGCGGCGCTTTTGCCGGTAAATCTGGGGGAACTGGAAAACCTGCATCGCCTTTGGGAACGCGAGGCGATCCTTCGCAACGCCGCGTTGCTGCTCGACTGCGACCGCTTCGAAACGGCGGATTCGTCGCACCCGCTCGCGATTGACCGCTGGATCGAACTGACGCGCACGCCACTGCTCATCTCTACGCGTGATCCTCGACCACAGATCGAACGCCCGGTCGTGACGGTGGAAGTGCGTAAGCCGACGAGTTGCGAGCAGCGCGACGCGTGGCAGCGCTCGCTTGGGGAGAGCGCGAGCGGTTGGAACGGGCAGCTCGACCGACTGGTATCACAGTTCGATTTCAGCACCGCCGCAATTTTTGCCACGGCTAACTCACTAGGAGAAAAAAAGGAAAACGATCTGTGGGAAGCCTGTCGATTACGAGCTCGCCCGCGTTTGCAGGAGTTGGCGCAACAAATTTTCTCGGGCGCGACCTGGTCGGACATCGTTTTGCCCGTGGCGCAGATGCGCACACTGCAAATGATCGTGTTACAGGTGCGGCATCGTGCGCGGGTCTGCGACGAATGGGGCTTCGCGGAGAAATCGAATCGCGGGCTCGGGCTGAGTGCCCTTTTCGTCGGACCTAGCGGCACGGGCAAAACACTGGCGGCGGAAATTCTGGCGAACGAATTCGAGCTTGATCTTTTCCGGATCGATCTCAGCGCGGTCGTGAGCAAATACATCGGCGAAACGGAAAAGAATCTGCGCCGGGTCTTCGATGCGGCGGAGGAAGGTGGTGCCGTCCTGCTCTTCGACGAAGCCGATGCGCTCTTCGGCAAGCGAAGCGAGGTGAAAGATAGCCATGATCGTTACGCGAACGTCGAGATCAGTTACCTGCTCCAGCGTATGGAAG
>QHPG01000181.1 GCA_003219005.1 Verrucomicrobiota bacterium | reverse complement strand
TTTCGCGAATGGCGGCCTCGCCCAAAGGCAGCGCCATATGCGCGACGGACGTCCAGATAAACATGACGATTCCACCGAGAATGCCGGTAACAAGAATTTTCATTTGAAGGTTAGTTTGCTCCCAGACAAACGCTTCGCAACATCTTGACAAACGGTTCTTGTTGCGATTGAATATTGCGCGTTAGTTTCCCCTTCTCGCTAGCCATTCTCTCGGCGAGGTGTTGTTCGGAAATTCGCAGGTTTCAATCAGCAATTGCACAAAATTCCCACGTATGTCGGGACATAGTAAGTGGTCGAAGGTTAAGCGGTTTAAAGGCGCGATCGACGCGAAACGCGGCAAGATCTTCAGCAAATTCTCAAAGGAAATCAGCATCGCGGCGAAGGCCGGCGGCGGCGATCCGAGTGGCAATCCGCGTCTGCGCAGCGCGATCCAGGCTGCGCGGGCGCAGAGTATGCCCAATGATAACATTGAGCGCGCAATCAAACGCGGCACGGGCCAGGGCAGGGACGGCCAACAATACGACGAGATCGTTTACGAAGGGTACGCGCCGGGCGGTGTGGCGATCATGGTTGAGACTGCGACCGACAACAGGAATCGCACGGGAGCGGAGATTCGGAGAATTTTCACCCAGAACAATGGTAACCTGGCCTCGAGCGGGAGCGTTTCGTACATGTTCCACCGGAAAGGCCAGATCACTGTTCCGCGAGCGAGCATTGACGAGGACCGGCTATTGGAGATCGCTCTGGAGGCCGGCGCGGAGGAGTTGACAACCGAGGAGAATCAGTATGTTATCACCACTTCCCACGATCAGCTCTACGCCGTAGCTGAGGCGCTCAAAAAAGCAGGCGTCACCACCGATGGGCAAAAGTTTACGTTTATCCCCGATACCACAGTGGCGGTCAGTGACGAGGCCGTGGCGCGGCAGGTGCTCCGCTTGTGCGACGCGCTCGAAGAGGACGACGACGTGCAAAACGTCTATTCAAATCTAGATATTCCCGACGAATTGCTGGCCAGGTTGCCGGCCTGAAAAAGTATTGCTTACAAGGAACGTGTTAAGGCGCTGCCCGCCGTATTGAACAATTTCAACTTATGAATGAAGAAAACGAAAATCAGCCTGTACCGCTGCAAACCGAGTCCGCCATGCCGGAACAACGCCAGCATCGCCCGCGACGTCGGTTTCCGCGAAGACGTTACCGCAATCGCGGCGGTCGCTTTGGCAGCGATAATTCCAATGAATCGCCAGGCGCGGCTGGAGATACCGGCGTGCAGACATTAGATCAATCCGCCTCCGGCGGACCCGAGGTCGTTGAAGCTGAAGCCGAAAACGGCGAACCAGTTCAGACCGAGCCGGAGTTTGGCGAAGGCATCATCGAAATTTCCGGCAAAGGCTTCGGGTTCCTGCGCGATCCGAAGCGCAACTTTGTGCAGACGCCACAGGACATTTTCGTCACCCCTGAAATTGTGCGTCGTTTCGCCTTGCGCGACGGAATGTGGATTTACGGTGAAACCCGGCGCGGCAGCCGCGGACCGCAATTGGTGAAGCTTCTCACCATCAACGGCGAAGAGCCGCCGAAGTATCAAGGTCTCCGCCCATTTGAGGAATTGACCACGATTAATCCGAACAAAAAAATCAAGCTCGAAACCGTGCCGGACCGTTACACGACGCGGATCATGGACTTGATGACGCCGCTGGGAATGGGCCAGCGCGGTTTGATTGTCGCGCCGCCGCGCACAGGCAAGACAACGCTGCTGCATCACATCGCCGATGCCGTCGTAAAAAATCATCCGGAGGTGATCCTGATCATTCTGCTGGTCGATGAACGCCCGGAAGAAGTGACCGATTTTCGTCGTTCGCATCCGACAGCGGAGCTCATGGCCAGCTCTAACGATGCCGACATCAAGAGTCACACGCGCATTTCACAGCTGGCGATCGAACGTGCCAAACGGTTGGTCGAAGCAGGCAAGCACGTCTTCATCCTGCTCGATTCCATCACGCGTACCGCGCGTGCGTTCAATAACGCAATGTCTGGAGGCGGCCGCACCATGAGTGGTGGTATCGACGCGCGCGCCATGGAAATTCCCCGAAAAATTTTCGCTGCTGCGCGCAATACGGAGGAAGCAGGTTCGCTCACGATTGTCGCAACCGCTCTGATTGAAACCGGCAGCCGCATGGACGAGCTGATCTTTCAGGAGTTTAAAGGCACCGGGAACATGGAAATGGTGCTGGATCGTAAAATCAGCGACCAGCGCATTTATCCTGCAATTGACATCTTCCTCTCCGGAACGCGCCGCGAAGAGCTGCTGCTGCAACCGTGGGAATTAGAGAAAATCAATCTCATCCGACGCGGCCTCGCTGGTCACAAACCAGAGGAAGCGATTCAACGTTTGCTGATGTTTGTGAAAAAATTTCCGACGAACACCGAAATGCTCAAGGGCATTCCCGGCTAGAACAGCCGTATGCCGAGGCGCGTCTCACAGAGACGCGGTTAGAGACTATTGTTCCTGATATGCCTCTCGTAGAGCGCGTGAATCGCCTCACGAGAGTCGAGATAATCGCGACGAAACGCTTCGAAGTCGTCGTAGCCAAGGCGAACCGAAACTTTTCGCTGTTCAGCAGGATCGTGCGGAAGCACTGAAACGGCTTTATTCTCGTAACGTCGCAATGCGGATTCGTACCGGCGAAGCAAGCCATAAGCTTGTTTGAGTTTCACAGCTTCGGCATTGTTCAGGATTCCGCGCTCATGCAAGCGATCGACCGCGCGCTCCCAGTTCGGCTCCCAGATATTTCCGCGCATTTGCAGTGCTTGCACGAGAAATTCGACTTCGATCATGCCGCCAACTCCCGTTTTGAAATCGAGAAAATCTGATCCGCTGCCGCGCTCGCGACGAATGCGCTCAAGCATATTGTCGATTTGCTCGAAGAGATCGGGGCGCTGGCTGGTTTTTCTCCAGTAATGTTGCGCCATCTCGATGAATCGAGCGCCGAGCGGGCCGGTCACCGACCGCACGCGAGTGAGCGCGTGTATCTCCCAGAGTTGCGCCCGATTCTCATAATACGCTTGGTAAGTTTCCAGAGGAGAAACCAGCGGACCTTTCTCGCCTTCAGGGCGCAGCCTCGCGTCGAGCATCCAAATGTTTCCTTCGGAAGTCGGTTGCGCCATGTTGACGACTAGATTTTGCGCGCCGCGAATTTCTTCGCCCGCCTTCGCCTCACTACTGTGTGCCCGGCCGAGGAACAAAACATCGAGATCAGCGCCATAGCTGAGCTCGTGTCCGCCAAATTTTCCGAGCGCAATTACAGTCAACTGCTTGCCTGCCAGGAGGCGAATCGTAAAGAGCAAGCAAGCTTCCGCTAAACCGGAAAGCTCAGCCCCGAGGTTCTTCGCGGTTGCCGGCCTGCCAGAATAAAGGACATCGCGCAGCATCACGCGCAAGATTTGCCGCTGCCGGTACGCGCGCACCGGATCGAGCTGGAACGCGCTCGCGCCCAGGGAATCGAGGCGCCGCAGATGCTCGGCCATCGATCTGGCGTCGGAAAAAGTTGGATCGCGCGTGATTTCTTCGAGCAATTGCGGACGGCGGATTAACAAGTCACCGGCAATCCGGCTGGCATCGAAAGTCTTGACTACCAGCTCAAGCAATTTCGGGTTCGCAACGAGTAATTCGAAAAGCAAACTGCGCAGGCCGTAAGCTTCCACGAAACGAACAAATTGATTGAGAGTTGCGTCCGGGTCCGCGGTCTTCGCCAGCCAATCGAGCAAGATCGGATGCAGTTTGCGAGATATTTGTCGAGTCCGCGGGGCGATGTGGAAACTCCCCGAGCCACGTTCAAGATCTCCCAGAGCTTTTGCTGCGCGTTTTGGGTCGTTGAAAATTTCCAGGTTGATTTTGGCCAGTCCTGCAGGTGTTTCGGAGATGATCCGTTGAAAAATGGGACGGACGGAATCCATCCTCTCGTGCAGTGCCGCGGTGAAATCCTTAGCGGAGGAAAATCGCAGGCTGCGTGCAAGACGACGCAAAGCTTCATGCTCTTCTGGAACAGTGTGGGTCTGCTGCTCAGCCTCGATTTGCAGACGATGCTCGACGCGACGCAGAAATCGATACGCGCCATCAAGAGCCAAAACTTCCTCGGGGGGGAGCAGATCCAATTCACGCAGCGCTCGCAGTGCCTTTAGCATGCTCGGTTCCTGTAGAAACGGATGCCGCGCTCCGTGGGTGAGCTGCAGCGCCTGCACGATGAATTCGATTTCGCGAATGCCGCCGATGCCAAGCTTGACGTCACGATGGAGCTTGTCCGGTCCAACTACATCGCGTTCGATGCGGCGCTTGATGTTGGCGATCTCCTCGAGCAAGTCGGGCGTCGCGCTCTTCGGATAAATAAAAGGCTGATGCTGTCGCAGGAATTCATATGCCAGCTCGCGGCTGCCAGCGATGCCTCGCGCCTTGATTAATGCGAGCCGCTCCCACGTCTCGCCGAAGCCGGCATAATAATTTTCCATGCTTTCAAGCGACCGCGCGAGCGGGCCGGCCGACCCTTCCGGACGCAGCCGCAGATCGACTCGAAAAAGTGATCCCGCCGGATGCGGAGTGGAAAATGTTTCGAGGATTCTTTTTCCCAAGCGGTTGAAGAACTCGTGATAAGAAATGTGTGGCGTGAGCTGGCCTTCCTCGCTGTAGAGAAAGAGAAGATCAACATCGGAGCTGTGATTCAGCTCGCCTCCGCCCAGTTTTCCGAGCGCAAGAATGGCAAACTCCGCTGTGGGCGATTCGTGGCGTTGTCGCAGGTCGGCGTCCGAATGCTCGAATACGCGACGGATGCAAATCTCCGCGATCTGTGAAAGCTCGCCGGTCGTTTCTTCAAGCGGTGCAACATTCGCAAGTTCGCGAAGCGCAACGCGCGTCATCTCGCGGCCTTTCCAGAAACGGAGCGCCGCAAAATCTTGCTTTGCGACAGAATCGCCTGCCAGAGAGTGTAGCTCGCTCAGCATTTCCGCGTAACCGCGAGAGGTCAGACACATTTCAGGTTGGGAAAGCCATAGGAGCGTCTCGGGATTTTGCGTCAACCTTGTCGCGCAAATGCTTGAGACTGCCAGAAGATGAAGCAGAGCCGCTTCGCCCAGCGGGAATTGGTCGATCACGAGGGCAAGGGGCTGCACCTTTGCGGGCCATCGTTCCCTGAGCTGAACCAGAGTGGTCTCGACCTGCGAAGGGTTCAGCGATGTCGCCGCCTTTTCCCGAATCCAATGATTCCCGCCATCCATCGCACAAAACATCACGCGATTTTGATGGAAAGACCAGTTAACGAGTTGTTCGGATTAGGACGCCGGAAGAGGCGCCAGAACGCGAAGCGCTTTTTGCTGGATTTGGAAGTCAACCGGACAGTTGCCGGCCAGCTCGCCATCGAGCTCCAAGGGAACGTCCTGCTCGCTCGTTATGCGCAGGCGGCGAGTCTGGAAATATTCAATCTCGGGGACACGAATCTCGGAGCTGAATATAACATCCTGGAGATACTTGATGATTTCGAGATAGCCGAGCCGTTTGAACACAACCACATCAAACAAACCATCATCGATGACGGCGCGCTTGAAAAATGGGAAAGGGCCGCCGTAAAGGCGGCCGTTTCCGATGAGAACAAACGATCCTTCGCCTACGGATCCGCTCTCCGACTCAATATAAAGTTTCGGCGGTTGCCGCGCCGCAATCTGTGCTGCAGAGATGAGATAGCTTAGCGGACCGAAACTGCGCTTTGACGCGAGGCTGGTTTCCTTGACAACTTGTGCGTCGAGCCCAACGCCAGCAAGCTGGACAAAGCATTTTCCATTTGCGCTCGGTAGATCGACCAGACGCATATTCGCGCCTTCGATGATGTCCCAGCAGAGCTGCAGATTGTTCAACGGCAGGCCAAGCTCCATCGCGAAAACGTTCACTGTGCCCATTGGAAGAAGACCCAACGCGGCATTACTGCCGGCCAGCCCGTTTGCCACCTGAGTAACTGTTCCATCACCGCCCGCTGCAACGATTCGTGCAAGGCCCTCCTCGGCGGCGCGCCGGGCCAGCGCTTCCGCTTCGCCCGCATGCGATGTAACGCGGATTGGGCAGCCGCGGGCGATCGACTCGACGCGCTCCTGCCAACTGCGAAGACTTTCGGGACTGCCTGCCGTCGGATTGAGAATGACAATTG
Source organism: Verrucomicrobiota bacterium (assembly GCA_003219005.1). Taxonomy (GTDB): domain Bacteria; phylum Verrucomicrobiota; class Verrucomicrobiia; order Chthoniobacterales; family UBA10450; genus Udaeobacter. Next base: position 13,985 of record QHPG01000181.1, on the reverse strand, counting down.
TATCAGTCACACGGGAAAGTAGCGGAGGGCTTTAATCTTTTCTTCAAACTAGGGCTGCGTAACGTCTCAGGGGTGAAAAAATTGTGCCGGATCACGCTGACCGCTATAGGGGTCGTGATTGCACTCGCCGGGGTTCTCTTGATCGGCGTGAACTTGTATGTGCAATCGCAGGGCGCACAAGCAAAGATTCAGCAGGAGCTGAGCCGACGCCTCGGCACGCCGTTGGCAATTCGCAGCATGAGCGTGACCCCCTGGGGCGGACTAGAGCTGAGCGGAATTACAATTGCACAAACTTCCTCTGCGGATCCAAAGCATTTCCTCGAAGCAAAAACATTTCGGCTGCGCGTGCGTTTCCTCTCGCTTTTTTCTCGACGGCTGGTGATCAAGGAGGTCTCGCTCATCAATCCAAACGTGGTTTGGCCGCAAGACGCGGAAGGAAAATGGAAATTACCCACCTCACGAGAAGTGCAGTCATCTGCTGTTCCCGCAAAACAGGCTGCAAGCGTCTCCCAGCCCCAAGTAGAAAGCGAATCTGTCCAATCGAACGCGGCTCCTGTGGTTACCGCCGCACCAGCTAATCCTCCCTCTGGCTCCCAGGTCACGGTCAATAGCAAATCGCCCAGAAAGGAACCGAGACTCGTAGTGGCTCCGGAAGTTCGACGAGTGAGTATTAAAGATGGCAATTTCAGTTTTCTCGATCAAGCCGGCGCGCTGCTCGCGAGCTTTAATGGCGTGGATTTTCGTACCAACATCCGCAGCGCGCTGGCGCTTCACGGCGACGTCGAGGTGGCGAGAATTTCGTTACGGGACCACTTTTTTCTGGAACAACTGCGTTCCCTGCTTCGCTATGAGCCCGACGTGCTGGAGCTTTCCAAGATTTCCGCGCGCGCCGGAAGCGGTGACCTCAACGGCTATTTTGCCATGCAACCCGAAGCGGAGGATTCACCATTCACTACCAGCGTAAAGTTTCGCGATGTACTCGCCGATCAGATTGTTGAAAATGCCGGCGGCCCGAAAGGAATCGTCAAGGGGAAGCTGGAGGGAAGTTTTCAGGCATCCGGGAAAACTGCCGACCCGAATGCACTCATTGGCAGCGGCGAAATTTTCCTGCGTGATGGGCGAATTCAACAGTATAGCTTGCTCGTATTGCTCGGGCAGGTCCTCCAGATCGAAGAGCTAAAAGAGCTTCATCTGGAGCAAGCGGAAGCAAAATATCATTTGAGTCCAGGCTTGGTGACGATCGACAAACTGATTTTGCGCTCGCCAAATATTTGCCTCACTGCGTCTGGCACAGTTGCGTTTGATGGTAAGTTGAAACTCGATTCTCAGCTCGCGATCAACGACAGAATTCGTGGCCAGCTTTTCAAAGCGATTCGCGAGAATTTTCAACCCATCGATCAGCCGGGTTACTCTGGCATCGACTTTCAGGTTGTCGGCACTGTTGATCGGCCCAGCACAAATTTGGTGGAGCGGCTGGTGGGTCGCGATCTTAGCACTATGCTCAACAGCTTCTTTGGCGGAAAAAGGGATCGACCAAAAAAGAAAAAGAAACAGACAGAAGAAGCCACGTCCACGGTGACAACGCCCGCTCAAGCACTGCCTGAGGGTAGTGGAACGCCAACGCCGGCCGTGTCGCCATGAGGGTGATCGCCGGCAGCGCCGGCGGGATCCGCCTGGCTGTTCCCAAGCGCGGTGTGCGACCGACAATGGACCGCGTCAAGGCCGCCATCTTTTCCAGCTTGGGAGATTCCGTCGCCGGCGCGCAAGTGCTCGATCTTTTCGCGGGAAGCGGCGCACTTGGAATTGAAGCGCTCAGCCGCGGCGCGGCCTCCGCCATGTTTGTCGAGGAAGACCGGCAATCGGCCGAGATGATCGAGCGCAATCTGGCCAAGACAAAATTAAAAGGACGCGTTCGACAGCAGAACGTTTTCGATTTTTTTCGGCACGCTTCCGACGCGGAAACATTTCAAGTCATCTTTGCCGATCCGCCCTATGAGAAGACAAATTACGGCGAGAGCTACAGTGCGAAGCTTCTGACCAGCGAAGCGTTGTCGCGACTGCTGAGGTCCGGCGGCGTTTTCGTTTTGGAGAAGCGACCGAATGAAACTCTTCCTGAAACGAAACTCTGGCGCATCATCCGAGGAAAAACGTATGGTGCCACTGAGGTCTTGTTTCTCTCCGCAATCAAGTGATCCGCTTCATTTACAATTTGTTTTGGCCAATTGGCCTGCTGTTTTTCTTGCCGGGCTATCTGGCGAAAATGATTCGTCGCGGCGGTTACCGCGAAAAATTCGGGCAGCGTCTCGGAATTTATGATCGCGAGCTGGGCGCGCGCCTGTCGAAGCAAAGATCGACATGGCTGCACGCAGTGAGTGTGGGAGAAGTAAACGTCGCATTGAAATTGGCCAACGCATTACGCAGGCTAGAACCGGATTTGCGCTGCGTTTTGACCACTACGACCACAACCGGATTCGCCCTTGCCCGCAAAAACGCTCCGCGATGGATCGAAGTCATGTACACGCCGCTCGACTACTTGCCGATGATGCGACGCGCGTTTTCTGTAATAAGACCGGCTCGAATTTTACTCGTCGAAGCCGAAGTGTGGCCAAATCTTGTTGCATTTGCGCACGCACGCCGAATTCCCATTGCACTCATAAACGCGCGCTTGTCGCCGAGATCGGAAAGAAGATTTCGCCAGTTCAGACTTTTCGTCGCCCCAACTTTTCAGCTCTTGGATTTGGTCTGCGCGCAGGAGCCGGAAGATGTCGATCGTTGGGCGGCGCTTGGTGTGAAGCGCGATCGGATTCGCTCAGTCGGAAGCATCAAATACGATCCAGGGGAAATCTATCTCGATCCCACCGTTCCGGGAAAAGTTTTGCGCGATCTCAAGATCGACAATAGCCGCCCGATTCTCCTCGGCGGCAGCACGCATCAGGGCGAAGAGGAGATTCTCGCTGGAATCTTCACGAAATTGCGCGCGCAATTTCCGAACCTCTTCCTGATTGTCGCGCCGCGCCACGCGGAACGTACCGCACAAGTCCGGCAGGCTCTGGAGCAACTTGGGCTGCGCGTCGCCCTGCGAACCCAGCCAAGCGATCTCAATGTGCCCCTCGATTGCTTGCTTCTCGATTCAACCGGCGAACTTCGAAATTGGTACAGCGTTGCCACAGTTGTGTTCATGGGCAAAAGCCTGTCCTCGCATGGCGGTCAAAATCCTGTGGAACCTGTTATCGCTGGGAAGCCAGTCATATTTGGTCCGCACATGGAAAACTTCTCTGCGCTGTCCCGGGCACTCGTCGCAAAAGACGGCGCGATCCAAGTCGGTTCTCCGACGGAATTGCAAAAAGCCGTTGTGGATCTTCTCCAGAATTCCAACCGTCGCACGGCGCTTGTAGAGAATGCCCGAGTTGTTTTGCAAGCGCACCACGGCACCACTGCGGAGTCCGCGAAATTGGTTGCCGCGCTAAGCTGAAGTTTTCAAACGCCGCGACATGTCCGCCTGCTTTCAAACTCGAACAGGCAATTTGCCTTGCGTGAAACAACGGCAATTCCGATATTGCCCGTCCGGCAGCTGCCGGATGACCCTATCGTCTAGAGGCCCAGGACACCGCCCTTTCACGGCGGTAACACGGGTTCGAATCCCGTTAGGGTCGCCACGCCTCTTCATAAATTTGAGGAGCGAGGCGATCTTGTCATTGATCTGGCTTTGTTCTTCTACCGCTTCTCAATGGAAACGAAATCGCGCACGTTGTGGCCAATGTAGATTTGTCGCGGGCGCGCGATCTTCTGCTCAGGATCCATTATCATCTCCTGCCATTGGGCCAGCCAGCCGACCGTGCGTGGAATGGCAAACAGCACCGTAAACATCGCGGGATCGAAACCCATCGCCTGGTAAATGATCCCCGAGTAGAAATCCACGTTTGGGTAGAGCTTCCGTTTGATGAAGTATTCGTCTTCCAGCGCGATTCGCTCCAGTTCCAAGGCAATGTCCAGCTTGGGATTTCTGCCGGTAACTTGGAAGACTTGATCGGCGGCCCACTTAATAATCCGAGCGCGAGGATCGTAGTTCTTGTAGATCCGATGGCCGAATCCCATCAGCTTGCCGTGACCTGCCTTAATCTGCTCGATGTAAGCCGGGATGCGGTCTTTGGATCCGATCTCGTCTAGCATCTTTAACACTTCTTTGCTCGCGCCCCCATGCAGTGGACCTGAAAGCGCGGCGGCGGCGGTGGCAACGAACGGGTCCGCTTGGGAGCTGCCAGCGGAGCGCATCATGTTGGCACTGCAGTTCTGTTCGTGGTCCGCGTGCAGGATAAACAAAATGTCGAGCGCGCGAGCTAAAGCCGAGTTCGCTTGATACATCGGCCCTACCATTCTCCACAGCATGTTCATAAAATTCTCTGTGTAACTCAGATCGTTGTCCGGATAAACGTAGGGGAAGCCGAGGCTGTGACGGTAGCAGTAAGCGGCGATGGTCGGGACCTTGCCGATGAGGCGATAGATTTGCAGCTTGCGCACCTCCGGATCGAGCACATTTCTGGCATCCGGATAAATCGTAGAGAGCGCCGCCACAGTGCTGATGAACATCCCCATCGGATGAGCGTCGTGACGAAAACCCTCCAGAGACTTCTTGGTGCTTTCGTGCAACATCGTGTGGTAGGTGATTTTGTCGGTCCACTCCTTTAGTTCCGGCTCAGTGGGCAGTTCGCCGAACAGAACCAGGTAGGCGACTTCGAGAAAGGAGCACTTCTCCGCGAGTTGCTCGATCGGATAACCGCGATAACGCAAGATTCCCCTATCGCCATCAATGAGTGTGATCGCACTCTGGCAGGACGCGGTGTTTAAGAACGCGGGATTTAGCTCATCGCCCCGAAATCCTCAGGGCCTCTCTTGATCTGGCGTAAATCCATGGCCCGAACGGCACCTTTAGAGAGGGGGAGGTTGTATGTAGCCTTGGTGCGTTGGTCAACTATGCTCAGGGCTTCATTTTCCATGAATTTTCCTCCTAACTCTGAGGTTAGTTGTTGAGGGCCACTCGGGCAACACTCGTTACCCGCGCGCGGAACCTTCATCAGATTTTGTTCGGCATCTTGCACGAGACGCTGGGCTGAGCGCCGATACTGTTACGTGAACCCCGACGTCAGGGCATGAAACGAGCGATTCGCGACAAGGCGGTCCCGATATGGTCGCATTGGGTGATGTTGATCATCACCGCCGTCTTGTTCGTGCTGGTGGCGATATTCGTGGATCTCAAGCCGGTGGTGGATGAGAATTTTTTCTTTTCAACTAGTGATCCCGGGATCCGCCAGACCAAGAAGATCGAGCGACGTTTTCCGTCGCAGCCGGAAGTGATTCTTGCCGTGTCGTCGCGCGATATTTCTTCGCAGCGATATCTGAGTCGAATCCAGAAACTCACGCAACGCGCCCACACCATCGACGGAGTGAACGCGGTCAAGAGCCTGACCGAGGGACCGAAAAGTTTCGAGGACGCGCTCAAGAGCCCGTTTTGGAGCCGGCTACTCATCGCGCCCGACCGAAAGGCCAGCAACGTGATCATTTTCATGGAAGGGAAGCAGACTGAAAAGCCGATCCAGCGTCTGCAGCAAATCGTGCACGAGATGGACGCGCGCGATTTTCACATTCACACCGCCGGGCCTCCTTACGTGGTGGAAATGCTCCGGCGCAGTTTGGACCACGACTTCCGCTACTTCACGCTCACGGCGATCGTTTTGTTTGGCCTAACGATGGCCGCGTTGTTTCGATCGGTCCGGCTGTTTGTGGGAATGCTCTGCACATGCACGAGCGCCGTTTTATTGACGCTGCTCGTGCAATCGCTGCTTGGGCACAAGATCGGGATCTTGACGGTCAACCTCGGCACCATCGTGTTTATTGTGGCTTTGTCGCATCTGATCTACATGACGTTCAACTGGCAGATGCTCGCAAATCGGGCGCATCGCCTGGGGAAAGAGTCACCCAATCTCGCGCAAGATGCGATGCGCATGACGTTTCCACCTTCCTTCTGGTCGATGGTCTGCGCGTCGTTAGGCTTTGCTAGTTTGCTTATCGTGCAGGCGAAGCCGCTGCGCGAGCTGGGATTTGGCGGTGTGCTCGGGACGGTGGTGGCGTTCGCGTGCGCGTATTTAATGTATCCGACGTTTCTGCGCTGGGCTGTGCCGCGGAAAAGCAAAATCGTCGAGGCGGAACCGACACACTCGTTTTGGTCGCGCCGTTTTGGCTTGCTCTCGTTAGGTATCATCTTGCTCTGCGCAGCGTTGGGATTAGGCCTGGTCAACGTGAACACCGACCCGAGCCTTATGGATTATTTCAAGCCACATCAGGAACTGCGGGACGGCTTGGAATTTGTAGATCAAACTGGCGGTTCTAATCCCCTGACGCTGGTCGTGTCCGCGTCGAACGGAAGCCTGCTGAACACGGACGCGGCGTACGAAAAGATGTGGAGACTCCATGGCGCGTTGGAACACGAAAAGGACGTCGGGACCGTGATTTCGCTGGCGACACTTCTGGCCGAAGGCGATCGCGTGCCGTTTTCGTTTCTCATTAGTTACGAAAAAATGATGGAGATCATGTCGCAACCCAAGTACGCGCGGGTGGCCAAGAGCTTTGTGACCGACGACCGGAAGGAAGCGGTGTTCATGCTCCGAATGATCGAGGCGCGTCGGACCGAATATCGTGTCGATGTCGTTAACCATCTTCGTGCCGTCTGCCGCAAGTATGGATTCAAGGCTGATCTCGTGGGCGGCATTTATTATTTACAAGGACGTCTTGCCAAGCTGGTCGCTGACAGTCTGGTGACAGGTTTGTTCTGGCTGAACCTATTGTTCATCGTGATCGCGTGGGTCGTCGCGCGATCCGTTCGCGGCGCAGTGGCAATGATCGCTAGCCTGACCCTGGTACCGCTGTCGATGCTCGGCGGCATTGGCTGGTTCCATGTACCGGTGGACATCATTTCGGCGCCAGCTACAAACGTCTGTATCGGTATCGCGATCGATTCGATGATTCATCTGGTCTTTGGTGTGCGACGCGCGCAACGCGATGGGAAAAAAGGCTGGGCCGCCTGGGTAGTGGGACGGGAAGAGCAATGGCGCGGAATCGTTTATTCGGATGTGATTTTCGCTGCGGGTTTCGCCATTTTCGTGCTGTCGGATTTTCCGCCGACGCAACGGTTCGGTCTCGTGGTTTTGGCTGGATGCGTCATCGACATCCTGGCAAACCTATTCGTGTTGCCGCTGCTCGGCGGCGCTCAGTGGAAAAAGCGCGATTGAGGATACGGCTGCGATGCAATAACTTGGAGGGCGATGCAGGCCGCGTTTTACCAATCGGACTCTGATCAGCCGCACCCGGGGCGGGCGCGGGCGATCATCAAGGCGCATCCTGAGGTTCGCCAATTGATGGTGCGCAATCCATGGACTGCGTTGCTCACGGTCTCGATCTTGATCCTGCAGACGGTGATCGCGTATGGAATGGGCAGGTTGGGGTTCAGTTATTGGTGGCTCAGTCTGCTTATCGCGTTTTGCGTCGGCGCGTTCGCAAATCATGCCAATTACGTCATCATTCACGACGCGACGCACAACCTGATTTTCCGTCGCCCAGGCTGGAACAAAATGGTGGCTCTCATCGCCGATCTTCCAAACCTCGCGCCGGGAGCGATGGGTTTTCGCGTTTATCATTTGCAACATCACTCGCACCAGGGCGACTACCAATGGGACGCTGACCTGGCGAACCATTGGGAGGCGCGCCTGGTGGGCAACACATGGTATCGCAAAGCGATCTGGCTGATGCTCTTTCCGTTCTTTCAGGTGACACGGCCTCCTCGACTGAAGGCGATCAAGATGTGGGACCGATGGTTCTCAACGAATCTTGCGTGTGCGATCGCGTACGATGTAGCGATCGTTTACTTCTGCGGCTGGGCCGGATTTCTTTATCTCGTGTTCGCATTTCTCTTCTCGATCGGGCTGCATCCGGTGGGCGCGCGCTGGATCCAAGAGCACTACACATACGATTTCGACCAGGAGACGTTCAGTTATTACGGACCGATCAATTGGGTGGCGCTGAACATGGGCTATCACAACGAGCACCATGATCTGCCGTCGATCCCATGGAACAATTTGCCGAAGCTGCGCGCCATGGCACCCGAGTTTTATCAGAATCTGAAATATCACTCGTCATGGAGCAGGCTGCTGGTTCAGTTCGTTTTTGACAAGCGATACAGTCTCTATTCGCGAGTCGAACGAATGAAAGAAAAGGCGGGTTCTCAGGCGACTCCTGAGCTGAAAAACAGTCGAGCCGGCAACCTTGATCTCAGTGCCCGGCCCATTAGTTTTTAATTATGGCTGAGCAACTGGATCAAGGAAGGGCGCTCTCCAAGTCGCCCCTTTACGTCTCGAACAAGAACGAGACAGTTCGAATGTTCGAGAGCGATTTCATGGAATTCTTCTCGCGGGTGCACCCCGCGACCCCGCTGGTTCTATATCTGCCGGTAGTTGGCTACATGCTCTACCTGGCGCTGTGGCGCCAAAAATTATCGTTCTTGGTTGTCGCAGGGTTTTTTCTGCTAGGTATTTTGCTTTGGACGCTGCTCGAATACCTCATCCACCGATATGTCTTCCACTACGAGCCCAAAACGCGCTTGGGAAAACGGTTGCACTACATCATTCACGGCGTGCATCACGATTATCCAAACGATGCACGGAGGCTCGTCATGCCGCCCAGTGTCAGCGTACCGCTTGCTTTTCTTTTCTACGGCATGTTCCTGCTGATCTTTGCGCGGTTCGCGTCAAGCGCGTTTGCCGGACTCGTTTTTGGTTACGTTTGTTACGACATGCTTCATTACACAACGCATCATTTTCCGATGAAACGCGGCGTGAGCCTGTGGCTGAAGCAGTATCATCTTCGCCATCATTACAAGGATGATCACGTGGGATACGGCATCAGCTCGCCGCTGTGGGACTACGTCTTTCGGACCACGCGAAAGTAATCACCTGCGGTCGTGTAGGCAGGCGTATTCCCGCAAATCGACCGATTTACGCCTGTACTAAAATCTTGTCCTGAAATCCGAACCCCGGTAGATTAGCCGCCCCGACACGGAACTCCGCGGTATGCAGATGCAGAGCGGACAACTTCGTAAGGAATCTGGTGAAGTACAAAATTGTCAGTTTTGCTGGGGAAGAGCGTTCCTGGAGAGGAGGGCGAACGTAAGGCAATGCACAGCTCGATGAACGACCCGATAAAATTTAGTCTGAGTAATTTCCTGGCGGGCGAAAGCAACGACCCGCTGCAAGCTCCGGCCAGCTTCACAGAGTGGGTGCGCCGTGGCGCGTGGGCGGCTGAATTATATGAGCCCGAGCTGCTCGCCAGCGCAGATGCGCGCACGGTGATCAATTACGGCGGGAAACCGCGGCCAGTCATTAATCTCTGCTCTTACAATTATCTCGGCCTTGCCAATCACCCGGAAGTGCTGGCCGCTGCGCATGAGGCGCTCAGGACGCACGGAATGGGAGCGTGCGGGTCGCCGTTGCTCTCAGGGATGACCGATCTCCATCGAGAGCTCGAGCGGCGCGTCGCGAAATTTCTCAACCGCGAGGACGCGATGCTTTTCAACAGCGGATTTGGTGGCGCGCTGGGCACGATCTCCGGCCTGCTTCGCAAAAGCGACGTGGCCCTTCTGGACAACCGCTCTCACCTTAGTCTTCGCGATGGCGCCGTCCTTTCTCGCTGCCGAACTGAGAAGTTCGAGCACAACGATCCAGCGTCGCTTGATGTGGCATTGACCCGTCAAAAAGCGCGGCGGCAACTCGTGATTGTCGAAGGCATTTATTCCATGGACGGCGATTTCGGTAACCTGACGGAGTTACTTGCCGTCGCGGAATCTCATGGCGCCAGTGTTTTCATTGACGAAGCGCATTCCATGCTCGGCTGCGGCGAACATGGTCGAGGAGCGGCCGAGCACTTCGGCGTGGAAGATCGCGTTCCGCTCGTCTATGGAACGTTCTCCAAAGCGTTCGGCGCGCTGGGCGGCTTTGTCGCGGGCTCGAAGGAGACACTGCAATATCTGCGTTTCTACGCGCATCCTTATGTTTACTCCTGTGCGCTGCCGCCAGTGGTGATCGCGGCCCTTCTGAAGGCGCTCGAGCTCGGCACCAGTCAGCCGGAATTGCGCGCACAACTTTGGGAAAACGCCGATTACTTTCACGCGCAACTTCAAAGCCTCGGCCTCGACACTGGAGCATCGACAACTTATGTGATGCCTATTGTCATCGGTGATCGCGATCGCATGTATCGACTGGGGCATGAACTTCGCCGGCGCGGTCTTTGGGTTGCTCCGGTGGATTATCCGGCTGTGCCGCAAGATCGAATCTGTTTTCGTGCCTGCGTGACCGCCAAACATACGCGCGCGGACCTCGACGAAGCCCTGAACATTCTCGCCGACACGCTCGTTCCGGCGATGTTACAAAAGCAGAGCGCCTGAGTTCTTGCGCCAAGCAAATTGACGTCTCCACCGACAGAGATCTCGCATTCGCGCGTAGCAGCCACCTACAAAGCGCGCGAGGTAGAGGGGGTTCTCGACCTGTATTTTTATAGGCCGATCGGGTTGCGGTTGGCCGAGTTTTTCGAGCAACTCAAGATGACGCCCGCCGCTGTCACGTTGCTCGGCGGCATCTGCGGCGTCGTCGCGGGACACCTTTATTACTATCGAGACTTGCGCATCAACATCGTGGGCATGGTGCTCCATGTTTGCGCAAATGCGCTCGACAACGCGGACGGTCAGCTCGCGCGCTTAACTCAGAAGGAAACCCGGAAAGGCCGCATTATCGACAGTGTCGCCGATCATTTGGTGTTCGCGAGCATTTACGTGCATTTGACTCTGCGATGTTTCCTCGAAGATCCATCTCCAGCGATCTGGCTTCTTGCTCTTGCCGCTGGAATCAGTCACGCATTGCAAGGAGCAGCGGCTGATTATTACCGCAGCACCTACCTTTACTTTGCGGCAACCGGAGCGCGAACCGGATTGGACTCCTCCTCTGGAGTCCGATCCGAGTATCAGAAGGGGAGCGGACATCAGAGACCGTGGGACAAACTTCTGTTCGCCCTATATTTGAATTTCACTCGCCAACAGGAAATACTGGCACCTCATCTGAAAAAGCTGCGTGACGTAGCTGCCGACTTGTTCCAAGGCCAAATACCGGCTTGGTTACGGGAGCGTTATCGAAACCTGGCTGGCCCGATGCTCAAGTGGTGGGGGTTACTCATGACGAACACGCGAATGCTAGTTTTATTTGCGCTCTTGCTCATAGGCCAGCCGATTTATTTTTTCTGGTTCCAGCTCATCCCCCTGAATTTGTTGTTCGTTTATTTGATTTTCCGCGAGGAAACCATGGCCGAATCGATGCAAGAAGTTGCTCAGAAATGGAGAGACCTGGCCTGAATCGGACCAATGAACCAAGCGTGATTTGTTAAATCGTTACAACGTTAAATAGTATTTGCGCTTCAACGGTTCAACAGTTCAACGAGGCGAAGCCATCCGTGTCGGATATTGAAATTTCAGAAATCAACTCGCGCCGGGAGCGCAGCGCATTCATCAAATTTCCATGGCAGATTTATGCCAATGATCCCGCGTGGGTGCCGCCGTTAATCGTCGAACGGAAAGCGTTTCTCAATCGCAAGCGGCATCCGTTTTTCAAGCACGGCGACGCCGCGTTATTTCTGGCGCGGAAAAACGGCGAGATCGTTGGGCGAATCATGGCCAGCGATGACCCGAACTACAATTCACTACACCAATCGAACGTGGGTTGTTTTGGCCTGTTCGAATGCACCGACGATCGCGATGTAGCTGCTGCGCTGTTTGAAGCCGCGGCCAATTGGCTTCGCGCCAAAGGACGAACCGAGATGATGGGGCCGATCGATTATTCAACCAATTACGTCTGCGGCCTGTTGATTGATGGATTCCAGTTTCCGCCCACCATACTGACCGCGCACAACCCGCGGTACTACCGACACCTGATCGAGAGCTGCGGATTTACAAAAGCAAAGGATTGGTACGCGTGGTGGTTCGCTGATCCGGCAAAAGCCGTGGCGCATTTGCGACGAAACTGGGGTTTCGTGCCGTTCACAGAAGCGGAGATTGAGTTCATGACCAGCGAATTGAAGCCGCTGCTGGTGTCGGGATTTGCCTGGATCGCGGAAATCGGGAATCAGCCTGTGGGATTCATTCTCGCCCTGCCGGACATCAATGTGGTCCTACGCGATCTCAACGGACGACTGACGCGTTTTGGCCTGCCGATCGGCCTGATCAAATTGCTGTTCTACAAAAAGCGCATCCGAAAGGGGCGCTTGATCGCTCTAGGCGTGGTTGAAAAATATCGCCGCTATGGAATCGCCGAAATGCTGGTGTTGCGCGTGATAGAAGAAACAATGATCAAGCGCGGCATCACCGGCGAAATGAGTCTCACGCTGGAAGATAATTTCATGATCAATCGTTTTCTCGAAGCAATCGGAGCGCAGCGCTACAAAACCTACCGCATCTACAGCAAATCCATCGCGCGAGCGGGTGCTATGTAAGTGCGGGTGCGAAGAAAAATCCATGCTGCCCATGGTAAATAGTGTGCCGATTGGCAAAACACCGGCAGCTCGAGGTTTTGACTTGCGCGGCGTAACCTGCAAAATTTGCGCTTGAATCTAATCAGTCCTGACTTTTCAAACGGATGCTGACCTGATGAGCAAACCACAAGACGGTTTCGTTTCACGATTTTTGAATCGGCCGATTTCGCGCCGCATCACGCGTGTTCTTCTCAAGTTCCCGATTCATCCCAACGCATGCACGATAGCGATTTTTGCGTTGGCGTTGATCGCAAGCGCGTTCCTGGTGCGCGGCGATTACCTAAGCATCGTCATTGGCGCGGCTATTTTTCAAGCGTTCAGTATCCTGGATGGCTGCGACGGCGAGATTGCGCGCGCCAAGAACTTGGAATCGAAATTCGGGGAGCGTCTGGACAACTTTTGCGATTTTCTGGCAAGCCTGCTTTACGTTTTGGCGCTTGGGCTGGGGCTTCATCATTGGAGTGAAGGGATCATTTGTGCTGCCCTGATTACCATCAACGAATGGCTTTTACGATATAGCAACGGCGGAATATGGGCAGATTCATCTGCTTTAAATGAGTCCTTTTATGCAAGACACCACGGAATGATCGAGCATTCCGGTTTGATCACTCTGGGGGAACGATTTGTGTGGTGGCTTTTCCAACTGACGAAACGAGACATGGCTCTCTTCGTTTTCTCGATCCTGGCGCTACTCGGCTACGCGTACTGGATTCTTAATCTTTGGACGATCGTTGCCGGCGCGAGCGTAGTCCTCAGCGCGATTGCCGCGATCAGATTCGGCGTTGCCAATAGCGATGTTGTCGTGGACGAGCCCGGCTACGATTACGGCTCTCAGCAAGAATAACGTCCGATTTTACTTGACGGAACGTAACATGCGCCGGGTCATCTCTTCCTCGGCGTGTTGCAGCATTCGCGGAGTATCCACATCCTGCCACCAGCTCTGCCCGATGTCGATAGCACGGACTTTATCGTCGCCGGCCATCAATCGAACTGCGTCAGCCAGGCTGCAATCGTTCTGGCTGTTGTCGGACTTTGCTCGCTCGAGATAGTCGAAGATTTCCAGCGGGCAAACGAACAAGCCGGTATCAATTGCATCGTAATCCTGCAAATCTTTCCCGATACTGGTGACTTTGTTTCCACGCGTTTGGATCTTCATCGCATCATGTAAATCGAAAATCGAATCGAGGTTTCGATCTACTGCGATATTGAGCAAACCAGGATCAAAATTATCAAGCAATCGACCGACCATCGCCTCATCGAAAAGATGATCGCTCATCGTGAGGAGAAAAGGTGCGCGGACGTGGCCGGCGGCAGCAAGAAGCGAGATGCCATTCTGTTTTTGCCAATAGCGATTTTCGATGAAGGACACG
>QHPG01000215.1 GCA_003219005.1 Verrucomicrobiota bacterium | reverse complement strand
CAGCGCGCGGGAGTCTGGCGTGGCTAGACAACAATCATGCGGAGCTTGCGCGTGAGTGGCCTAACGATCGCAAAAATTCCGGGGCCCTTTTCGAGAATCTCGACGCTGCAACGAAAAAATTTGGCGCTCCGGAGACCATCATTGTCGGGCTTGGTCCGGGCTCCTATGCCGGGACCCGCATTGCGATTTCGGCCGCAATCGGATTGGAATTCTCTTCCGGTGCGCGGCTGATCGGGTTTCCGTCAGTCTGCGCCATGCAATGCGACGCGTACGAATACTGCGTTATTGGTGATGCTCGCAGGAAATCGTTTTTCTTCGCGCGCATCCGCGGCCAAGAACCGGCGGAAGGCCCCACACTTTACTCAGAGTTAGAAATGAAAGCGAAATTCGACATACTTGAGCCGGCGATGCCGATCTTCTCTTCGGAGTTGCTCCCACAATTTGACCGTGCTGTTGTTCGCTATCCTTCGGCGCTTGTGCTGGCGAGAGTTGCGCAACAGCCCCAACGCGGCTTTCATTTTCCGCCACTGGAGCCGATTTATTTGCGCGAGCCGCACATCACCATACCGAAATGAAGGAAACCTTTCGTTGTTGGGCTGAAATCGACCGCGACGCATTGCGGCAGAATGCAAAAGTTGTGCGGCAACGGATCGGTTCCGCCGAGATGCTCGCCGTGGTCAAAGCGAATGCTTACGGTCATGGGTTACTCGGCGTGGCGCAGACGTTGGCCGATGACGCGCAGCTATTTGGCGTCGCCAATCTGGAAGAGGCGCTCGCGCTGCGCGAATCGCTGCCCCATCCCATCGTTATTCTCGGCCCGGCAACTCCTGAGGAAAGATCAATCATCGCCCAGCGCAGATTTATTCCCACGATCTCGAGTCTCGAAGAAGCACAAGCATTCAATCAACTCGGGCCAGTCTCGATCAATTTCAAAATCGACACCGGCATGGGGCGAATGGGCGTGGTGGAAAAGGAAGCGCGCGAGGTTTTCAAACGCGTGGCCGAGTTGCCGAACATCGACATTCACAGCCTCTCGACCCATATGCCGGTCTCGAACGAAGACGCGAAATTCACGCGCGGGCAGCTGGTCCGATTTCGAAGAATCATCGAGCAGATTCGCGCCGAGGTTCCGGGAAGTTACAGAGCGCATGTCTTGCAGAGCGCAGGCACACTCGCGTTCAATCCGCCCACGTTCGAGATCGTGCGCGCCGGCATCATGCTTTACGGGATTTCACCGCTCCCGGAATTTCAGAAACTGCTCAAGCCAGTGATGACATGGAAAACGCGAATTGTCCTGATTCGCGATATGCCGAAAGGGAGCTCCATTAGTTATGGCCGCACGTTTATCACTCCGCGAAAAATGCAGATCGCAACATTGTCGGCCGGTTACGCCGATGGTTATCCATGGCATCTTTCCAACCGAGGCGCCGCCGCCCTGGTGCGCGGGCAGCGTTGCGCCCTTGTCGGTCGGGTAACGATGGATTTGATGATGATCGACGTGAGCAACATCGATAATGTGCAAGTCGGCGACGAAGTTGTTCTCATGGGACGCGATGGCAGCGAGGAAATTTCCGCGGGGGAACTCGCCGAAAAGGCCGGCACCATTACATGGGAAATCATTACCCGGATTGGCGCACGGGTCCGGCGGGTCTATATTTGATTTGTAGTCTCTTATGTCCCTTCTGTCCCTCAACTCGCACGCGACTGAAGAGACACAAAAGACCAAAGCGTTTCACGTGTTCCAAATCATTTTCAACGAACTGAGCGCTGCCGAGATCTCGGCGTTGCCGAAGAAATTGCAGCTCGAGTTGCTGTCCCAGTTTCAAATATTACCCGAAGATCTGGATCACCTCGACTCGGAACGGTTCGGTGTCATCGAGCGTGAGGGAAAAAAATTGTATCGCTATCGCGCGAAAGATTACCGGATTTATTTCGCGAAGACCGACGAAGGCATCAAGGTCCACCGCGTGTTACATAAGAACACTTTCCGAGATTTCCTTTTTCGGAGCAAATTGCCAGTCTCAGAAGACGCACAGCTCGGCGAGGCGCGCGAGTTCTGGAAATTAATCGAGGAAGGCGAGAAAACGCGGAGGGTATAGGGCGCCCGCCATTTTCGTAGGGCGTTCCGCGAAACGCCGATCCAAACGACCAGCGTCTGATACAGACGCCCTACAGCTCATTTCATCAACAGCACGGAACGACTGCGCTTGATCTCGCGCGTGATTTTGCGGTGCATGTATGCCGGCATGCCGGTCACGCGACGAGGAAGAATCTTGCCGCTCTCGGTGACGAATTTTTTCAGGAGATCGGGATTTTTGTAATCGATTGCTTCGATCGCGATATCGATCCGGCGCCGCGGCATGGGGCGATTGGCGCGGCGGAATGCGGAGCGGCGTTTCGGCGTTTTTGGCTGCATGATGGCTACTTGGTCTCGCGGTGCAACGTGTGCCGCCGCAAAAACGGATTGTATTTCTTTTTCTCGAGCCGGTTCGGCGTGCGCGGACTTTTTTTGTTCCGCATGGTCATATAGCGCGAAGGCGGTTTGCCCAGCGCTTTGGCCTCGGTGCATTCAAGAGTAACGATTTCCTGCGCCATTAAGTGTCACTCCTTCACTTCCGTGGGGGCGGCTTCCTCCTCCTCGCCCTCGCCGCTTTCCTCCTCAGTCAAACCGAACAAAGAAGTGACCGATTGGCGGACCCGGGACGCCTTACTTTGCTTTTCCAACTGCGTTTGGCATTCAACGGTGAAACGCGCGAACGGGATCGCTTCGAGTCGCGCATGCGGAATTGGTTTCCCAGACATTTCGCATTTTCCGTATGTCCCCACTTCGATGCGCTTGAGCGCTTCATCAATTTCGTAAAGCGCGTCCTGCTCCTGCGAAAGCAAACTCAAAGCAAAATCACGATCGTAAGCGTCAGATCCCGCGTCCGCCTGGTGCATGCCAAAGGCAGAAGCTTCACTGCCTTCGGCACGGGAGCGAAGAGTATCCTGGGCGACGCCAGCCATCGAATCCACCATGGCGTCGCGAAGCTGAAGCAGTTTTTCTTTCTGCTTGCGGATAAACGGATCGAGCTTCCTTTCGCGATGGTTCAGGCCGAGCAGCACCGCGGGCGATTCCGTAATCTGCCGTCTGGATTTCGGCGAACGTCGCGCAGGCTTTGTGCGGCGCACAGCCTTGACCACACGGGCCTTCTTAGCGGGGACCTTGCGCGCAGCTCGCGGCTTACGAGCAGCCGGTTTCTTTGCAGAACTCTTCTTTTTCTTTGGTTTAGCCATAGCGGTGTAAGCGCCCTTCTAATCGACTGGCGCCGGAAAAATGGACGCTTAATTAAGAACATTTCCCTAACCGCGCAAGGGGATTCGGCCAAATATTTTGGCTCTGTTCATTTGTATTGTGAATCGATTGTAGGGCATTTCTGTGAAACGCCAACCGATAGACCGGCCGTCTGACACAGACGCACCCTACAAGTTCAGCTTACGAGCTGGCGCTGGAGTAATGCCGCAGAGCGAATCTCCAAAAGGCGCGCGCAAGCCAAAACACAATCGTCGATGCGACAACCAGGTGGAGCATAAGCGGAAATGGTTGCCCAAACGATTTGATTAGCAGCCGCGCCGGAATATTCGCGATGATCACAACTGGAATCACCCAACCAAAAATCAGTCGGAACAGTCGTGGGAAAATTACGTCCGGATACCGCGCGATGTTAAGAAAATTAAAATAGCCGTAAACCAGTCCCTGGGCCCGGACGATCCAAAAACTTACCGCCGCCAGCGCAAGCATAATCGAGTAATGCACCGCCACGCCGAAGCCAAGCGCGGTCAGATAAAGCAAAATCGACATTGGATTGGGCACGAACCCAAGCTGCGATAGCGAAACGCAAACCACCCCGCCCCCAAGCGCTGCGTTCACGATGCTGTCGAGAGCAAATTGTTTCGTTGAGACGGCGAACTGGCTGTCGATCGGCAAAACCAGCAGCGAATCAAGTCTTCCTGTGCGAACGAGTTCGGGAATGTTTGCCACATTCACAAAGAAGAACGCCTGGAAAAGTTGCGCGATGATTTGATGTGTCCCGACGAGCAGCACCACTTCCCACTTTGTCCAGTCCCCGATGTGATCAACGTTCCCAAAAATGATGCTGAAAAAAACGATTTGCCCGCAGAACCAAAGGATCTCGACCACCATCCACAGCAGGAAGTTCGCCTTGAAACTCATCTCGCGAATAAGCGAGTTGCGCATCATGATGGAGTAGATTTCGATGTAACGCCGCACTGGGTTTTCCTGTCTCCTAGTTATAGGCGTAGTCAACTGCCATGTAGATGAAACGTTTTATCCCTTGGGTCGCTTTGGTCGTTGGGTTGCTCATTGTCGCTTCCGTGGTGCGGCAATGCCGCAACGGCGGCGCTGGCAATTATCAGATTGCCACCGTCACGCGAGGCCCGATTACACAAGCAGTAACCGCCACGGGCACGCTCAATCCCGTCGTCAACGTGCAGGTGGGCAGCCAGGTCTCTGGGAACATCGCGAAGTTGTTCGCCGATTTTAATTCGCAGGTAAAAGCAGGCCAGGTCGTGGCCCAAATCGATCCAGCGCTTTTTCAGGCAACGGTCACTCAGGCGGAAGGCGATCTCGCTAATGCGCAGGCTGCGCTGGAGCTCGCAAAACTGAATGCCACGCGGACCCAAGAACTTTTTGCCCGGAAAACTTCTTCTCAAGCCGATCTGGATCAGGCAATGGCAAACCTGCATCAGGCAGAGGCGAACGTGAAGATCAAGCAAGGTGCGCTGGACAAAGCGAAGGCGGATCTCGATCACTGCACGATCACGTCGCCCATCGACGGAATCGTGATTTCTCGAAATGTCGATGTTGGCCAGACGGTCGCCGCCAGTTTGCAGGCGCCGGTCATTTTCCAGATCGCGAATGACCTGACCAAAATGCAGATCGACGCGAATGTGGCCGAAGCGGACGTGGGCGTTCTGGAGGTTGGGCAGGACGTCGATTTCACCGTGGACGCTTTCCCGATGCGCACTTTCCACGGCAAAGTTGTGCAAGTGCGAAAC
>QHPG01000180.1 GCA_003219005.1 Verrucomicrobiota bacterium | reverse complement strand
GCCGACATCATCAGCACGAAGTTCATGAACAGGCTGGCGCAGAGCGCGACGAACAAAAAAATACTGAGACAACCGAGTTTGCGATTTCCCGCCATGACAGCACGAAACTGCCGGAGAACCGCCGCTCAGACAAGCGGTTTTCGCGCACGATAGCCGTGTCGCAGCGTGGCTCGCGCGATCCGCTTTAACGCTTCCGTGGCCGCCGCAGCCTTGGCGAAGGAGGCAGCGCTTCAACGAATCACGAGTCGTTGTTAAAGCGTTTTCAAATATTCGAGCAATTTCTCTTTGTCCTCGTTCGACAGCTGGGTGCCGTACGTGTGACCTTGGTTGCCGTTTCCTTTTTCTCTCGTATCGAAAAGAAAATACGGCTGCGTTAATTCGCCGCTCGGCCCACTCCGTCGCGGTTGCGGCTCTTTGAAACCAACTTTAACCGGATCGAAAACATCGTATCCGCGATGAAAAGTCTGTGGGCGTTCGTTGGACGGATTTAGCAAGTCACGCAAGCTGGGCACCGAGCCATTGTGAAGATAGGGCGCGCGCAGCCAGATTCCATCCAACGGCGGCGAAACATATCCATATGGGTTTTGCGTCTCTACCATCGGGGGGCGATCGATGCCCAGTTGTTTGACGCGCCGGTTTGCTTCCGCTGCGGCGTCTTTCGACCATGAATACATCCGCTCCGGATCAGTTTTAATCTCGGTGACTGGAATCACCTTATTTGTAAATTCAGCGCGCGGCTCATGACACGCGGCGCAATCGTGCGTGTAGATTTTCTGGCCTTCGCCCGCCATTTGCTGGTTGATTGGATTCGTTTCACCAAAAGGCCACGGCGGCGGCGGCAGATTGCTGAGGTAATTGTCGAGATCGGCCATGCGCTGCAAGAACCACGGCCGTGCCGGCGCGCCGAGCCCGAGCGCGGAATCGATCAACACTGAGCGCACCGCAGGCGTGTCGCCGGTCCAGTTCAACAACATTTGTTTTCCGGCGTTATCCTTCCCGCTGCGAATGCCGAGATTCCAGATCGAAGGAAAATCGGTTGGTCCAAAGGTGTCGTCCTCGGGCATACTCGTCATGAAATATTTTGTCAGGTTCATGGCATCATCGCGGCCCGGGGCCCAATGCGGCTTCGGCTTGCCGCCGGTGACAAAGCGTTCCATCCAGGTAAATTGCTTTTCCTGTTGGAGCAGCGCTTTCTGGGTGAATGGAATCAGCAGGTAATGGTAAATCTGTCGATCGATGAATGAGAGCCCGCCGTTGCCGTAGTTGTTCGCGCTTACCAATCGGATCTCATTCATGATGATGTCTGAATTGAACCGGGGATCGTGCGCGGCCTTAAACAAGAACCGCAGCATGCTTTGCACATTGTTGGTGTGAGCCGGGCCTGCAACGACAACGTGTGGCACTTCGTCCTCGCGCAAACGGTAGGTCGCGGTATGGCAGACCGCGCAGTTATTAGTGATCCGCGCGAAGCCGACCACCTTTTTCGAAAAGCCAACGGGAATTTCGTGTCCTTCCTCCCAGACTACGCCAAGCGATTTGTAGCCGCCTGGGCCGGGCATGAGGTCGGGAAAAACGCGCGGTAAAACCAGCCAGAGATAATACGGGATACCGCGATCTCCCTCCGCTCCGAGCGAACCGTATTTGAAATGTTCGTCCTCGTTCGCGAACACTTCTTTCTCTTCGCGGAAAAATTTTGTCAACGTAAACCAAGCACCTAGCGCGATGAGAACCACGAGCACAATCGCGGAGACCCAAAGGATGCGCTTAGTTTTTGGTTGCAGGCTCATCGTTTCATTGGTCGGGCGTTGCTCAAAATGTTTTGAGATATTCCACGATTGCGTCTTTCTCCTGGTCAGAAAGCATTGTCCCGTATTCCCAGCCTTCGTGCCCAGCATTTGAATTGCCCTCGTTCCGATCACGCGGAGTGGCGCCGCCGGGTTTCACTTGCGTGTCGAACCTGAAATATTTTCTTGGATTTTCGGGTTCATCTTTGCTGCGCCCCTCGTCGTCGAATCGAGTGACGTCTGAAACAAATCCGACTTTCACTTGGTCGAACACATCGTAGCCACGGTAAAAAACCGGCGGGCGCTCTGCGCTGGAGTTAAGCAGGTCGCGCACTGTCGGCACTGAGCCGTTATGCAGATACGGTGCGCGCAGCCAAATGCCATCCAGCGGCAAGTTTGCGTAGCCAAAAGTTTTTCTGAAATGACTGAACCGGCACGGATACCCGGCATAGAGATTGTTCTGTGCCACGGCCAGTTCTTCGGTGTAGGAATCGAGCCGATGACGGTCAGTGCCGATTTTATCGATCGGCACGACGTCGCCAACGTATTCGCCGCTGAAATCACGGCCATTGCGTCCATGACAATTTGCGCAGTATTGGGCGTAAAGTTTTTCACCTTGTGTGCCCAGTTGCGTATCGATCGGAAACGGATATTTGGGCGGCTCCTTGGTGAGCAGCCATTGCTCGACGCGCGCGAGTTGTTTCAGATCGATCGTAGGCGGAAACGCACCGGTGCCGAATGATGCGCTCTTATTGCGCTCTTCCATGAGGCTGTTGTTACCGTCCCAGTGGGCGTGGAGATTTTTTTGTTTGCGCAGGCCCTGCATCCAGATCGATGGAAAATCGCACAGGCCAACCAGCTCACGCGTTTCCAGTTTTTCGAGAGGAAATTCCAATAGCGTCTTGGCCGGGTTAAACGTGTCAGTGCGGCCGGTGCCGGCGTCCGGTTCCCATTCGGCAAAACGGAAATGGCTTTTCAACATGAGCAAGCGTTCGCGCATGAACGGGATGGCGTAAAAGCGCAGCAGAAATCGGTTGATGAAATCGTACCTGCCGCCGATTGCTTCGATCTCCGCCATGACTCGCGGCGCATTGAAACGCTGGTCACTTGCGCAGGCAAAAATGAAACGTTCGAACCCCTCGAGATCGACCGTGTTCGACGGCATTCCCGCGTAGATGACAGGCGTACTTTGCGGCGTTTCACGCATGGAGCCGGCGTGACAAATCGCGCAGTTCAAAAAAACGCGATCGATTCCCTGGGTGTTGCGGCGCGAAACCCCGACCGGTAGATCTTTGCCAGGCTCGTACAGGAAGCCTAACGAGACATATTCTTTCCCCGGAGTGTACGTTTTTCCGGGCAAATATTCTGGGAATATTTTCGGCAAGACCTTCCAAATCCAATAAGGAACGCCCGATTCGCGTTCGCCGCCGGTTGACCCATATTTGAAGTGATCTTCGGGGTCGGTGTAAGTAACGGGGGTATCGCGCGTAAAGCGGCTGATGAGATACAAACAGTCGATTATGACAAGCCCCAGAACCACTAGCACCACGGCGCGCCACTTCCAGCGCTGGCTGGCAGCGGGTTGATCTGGGACGTCGGCCATGGCCGCAGAATGCGATTAACCCGATGGCGGAAATTCAAGGGCGAAATCAATCAATCGCTTTTTGCCCAGATAGACTTTGCCGAGGTAAATGCGCGGCGCGACTTCACGAATCTCGTCACGCACCCAGTGCGCCACCAATGAAGTCTCGGAATAATCGAGAACAATGCATTCCTTGCTGTCCATCCAGCTCGGACCTTTGTACACCTTTGCGATGATGGCGTTGAGCCCAAAAGGCAGAATCTTGTTTCGCAGAGTCCCCTTTGCTGGATCAAAAATTTTTCCCTGCCACGCAAAATGATTTACAAAATTGGCCATGTCCTGTGTGTAAGTCGTTCCCGGTGCGATGATGGCGGTGCCTTTCGCCTCGCCGCCAGGGATTTCGCCAGTTGGACTTTGAGTGAACAGGTCGTCGAGCTGCGCCTGCGACATTTTCAACATTTCAGCAACGGTGACTGCCATATTTTCTCCTTTCGTTGGATTCGATCTTGATCAAAACGTTTTCAGATATTCGATTAGCGCGCGCTTGTCGTTGTCAGACAAATCAGTGCCGAAGTAGTGGCCCTTGTCCTCAATAAAATCCGGACATTTGTTCATCGCGATGAGGTCGGGAACCAGTTTACGCAGCTCCGCGTCGGCTACTTCCGGCGGAAGATTCTCGGCATTTATCTTAACCAATTTTCCCGCGGCTTTGAGGAAGGCGCCCGCATGTTGAAAGTCCGGCTGCAGATTCGCCAGCAGGTTGATAGGCGTTCCCTTCGGAATTCGTCCAATTGTTACGTAACCGTCCCGGCCTGCCAGCTTGTCAAATGGTGGCGGCACAAATTCCTTGCGCAGATGAAAGGTGCACTCGTTCTGCGTCCGCCAGATCGAATCTTTGTTCAGCCGTTTTTCCGGCCAGAGTAATTTTTCGACCGCATCGTTAAACGCGTCCATGCGACCGCCCACGGAAGGATCGCCGGTAAACTTTCCCAGCATGTTGTTGTGTAAAAACGGCGCGGAGCTCCAGAGGTTGACGAGCGACGGCGTGCGATAATAACCAGGGGCGACATCTCTATCTTTCGGTTTGAATTTGATCGGATGCGTCTCATCAAAGGGGTTGAAAAATTCCAGTTCGTCCGCCGGCGACAGTTCCTTGTAAGTTTGCGAAGAAAAGTTGTCCCAGATGTGGTGAGCTTTAGCATTTGTCGCAAACGCGCGCGCCGAATTAGTCTCGATTTTGGTTAATGGATAACGCTTATCGTTTGACAGGAAATTATTTTCCAAGAACTCGGGCTTCATCACCTCCGCGCGGAACCAGGCTTTCCCTTCGCCGGACCGCGGATCGATATTCGGCGGCAGCTGTTTGCTCGAGTGACAAGCCGCACAGCTTTCTGCGAAGACTTCTTTCCCGCGCGTCATCACGGCTGAATCCGTCGTGATGTAAGCTTGTCCTCCGGCCGCATCGGCGAGGTGAAACGGTTTCAGCCTGCGGAAAAACGCAGCAATGTTGTCGAGCCGTTCCTCGGTCGCGCGCCAGAAAACCGAATGCTCGCGGGCGTAGGGAATTTCGAACGGCTGTTGCGGCTTCAGCCCGATCAAGCGATTGTGGCGCGTCAACCAATACTCCGAAAACATGCCGATGTTGACGTAAACGCGAATGGTCGCGCCGCGAACGCCGATAGAATCGGCGCCATCCTTCAAAATATGCGGCACGGGCATCTCTTCGGTTTCTCCGGCCAAAGCTAGCGTGCCGCCCGCCATTTTTTCCGGAGTCGCGAGTTTTGCGATGCGTTCCCGCTCTGCCAGCAAAAAGATCGCGTTGATTGCATTTGGATTGTTGATGTGATCAGTCGCGATCCGCGAAGTGTCGGAAGTGCCGCGTGGTTGGGCGGCCAGCATTTCATAAAAAAATCCGCCCTGCTCGACATTACAGGCAAACACTTTTCCTTCGTTGATGTACTGATTGCCAATCGCCGACGCGAGATTTTCCCAGCGCGGATTCTCCGGATCAGCAGGTGGATTGCTTGGATTCGGCGCGATGTGGCAGGCACCGCAGGCGACGCCAACGCGATACGGTCGAATGAGCTTATTGTTGTTGTAATAACCCGCGTCCTCGTAGAAACGTTTGCCGTCCCATTTCTTGCGCGCTTCATCGTTGAAGTCCGGGTTCGGAAAAAGCCGAAAACCAAGAACGCCGGAAGGTTTGCCGTAAACGGTTTCGTCGATACCTGCCGGCTCCGGCGCTATCTGTTTATCGAGGCACAAACCAAACTCGTCAGGCTCAGTCGGAGCGCGCGCGAGAAATCCAGGCTCATTCGCCAGTCCCAAAGTTTTGAAACGCTCTCCGCGCGGAAATTTGCGGTTATCAAGCATCTTCAAAAGGTCCATCAGACCATAGCTGTCTTGTGCGGCATGATTCCAAAAATGCTGATTCCCACCGCTCCAGAGGTTCCAGGTGTTGCGCCCCATGATTTCCTCGGGCGAGAGGTCAATGCCGCCATCCATTGGCTTGAAGATGTCGGCAACGATCTGCGGAAAATCGGCGGTACTTTTGCCGGCGGCTTTCGCTTCATCGACGGGCTCGTTTTTCGTGCAGCTGACGAGAGCCACGCACGCAAAAAGCCAGCTTCCGACTCGCGCGAGACGGAGAAAGTCGTCTCTTCCTTTTCCCAGCGCCTTCACCGCGCCACCATTGATATGTTGGCCGGGAGTTTTCTGGCAAGAAAATTCTAAAGGCAATCTCGGCAGTCAAAATGGGCGCGAATTTGTCATTGTCCTAGAAAAGATCGAACAAACGCTGGCCGACTGCGAGGAGACCGAAGGCAGCACCGGGAAAAAGAACCGCGCGAATAAAAGGCTGTTCGGTCAACGGCGCGAACGCGCCCGTTTTGAGGTCGCGGATTTCAGCCATGAACTGCCAGGCCAAGTCCAGTTATCAAAAAACGAAGAGCGAGCGACAACCACTAAGGTAAGGACAAGGAGCGGATACCAGATCAAGGGCGCCACTGCCTTAGTGCGCTGCGCGACGAAAAAAATCTCATGATACGCAGAAAGTTCCTCTTCGGTTAGAGGTGGACGCCGATGAGAGCGCTCAACGAGCTCGCGGCCCCACTTGGTTACTTCTCGGCCAAACATGCGGATGAAATTGCTGTTTAACTGAATTGCATCGACCACGTAAAAAGTGAGAAGCAGCAGACCGATGCCAGCAAGATAAAAGACAATGTTATCGATTATAAACGCCAAATGACCTCGCGCCGGCGGCGGTGGTTGAGGAAACAAATGCAAAATCGTGAACGCAAAAATGGAATACAAAGCAAAGAGAATCCCAATTCGGATGAACCGCGGCCAGAATTTGTTGCGGCAAAGATAAGCGTACCACGCCTCTTCAGCGGAAAAGCGCGAAGTTCTGGGAGGCTCCTGCATCTGCCACTGCTCAAAGCCAATGCCAAGATCCCGCCATTGAAATGGAGGCAACTGAAAGGGAGCAAACGCAAAGTCTGCCTCGATCCGTTTCGCATTCGCACGAAGATCGAAGCTCGCTTTGAACATGAAGAAGATCGCAAGCATGAACGCGATCAGGCGCAGCATTTCAGTTGGCCAGATGCTGATGCCTGAAAAAAATGCCAGCGGTTCTTCAGGCGCCCGGAACTGTGCAACCAGTGCAACTGCGAAAATGATCAGCGGTCCGCCGTAAACGGACCAAAAAACTGTGCTAACGAACGCCCGTTTCAGACGCTCAATAGCAGTACCTCCTCCGGGCGATGTGCGTCTCGCGATGCACACACTTATCCATGCCGCCATGCCGAGCACCGCTAGCGCAATGATGATGAGTTGCCAGATCACGCTGAACGCAAGCCAATCGCGAAACCACGCCTTTGTCTCGCCAAGTTTGTCACGGTTTGATTCGACGTTCGAGTCGCCGCTCGGGCAACGGTACCAAGGCGGACTCAACTCATAGGCGCCGCGTCTACTGATTTCGAAGGTGCGCGGTTGTCGTGAAAGACAAGCTGCGTCTTCAGCTTTCATCTTAGTGGTGGCGACAAGCGTACCGACGTACATAGAAGTTTGGTTGTTGTCGCGGAACGGGGGGACGTTCCGCTGCCGCCGCTTGATGTAAATTCCCTGCACTCTGCTGCCAAACGGTGAAGCGATGACCAGGTTGTGTGTAACGTCCCAATCGTCGCGACGCTCCAAATGCGCGTCGTAGTTGTTGGTAAAAAAAAGCGCGCCGGGAAATTGAGGACGCAAGGCCCGCAAAATCATCAGTTTGTCATAAATATCCGAGCCGAGCAGACCGATCGCGCGAATACCTGACCCGTCCTCTCGATGCCAGCGCGCGTCGTCCTCTTTCATCTGCCGCGCCAAACGCCGGAGATAATCGGATTGATTCAGCCCTTCCGTCGCTTCGATTGCGACCGTGTTCTGGCCAAGCTGAGTTTTTTGTAATTGCTCGGGTTGATTGTCTTTGCCGACGTCACCCGGCAACCGACCATCAATTCCGCGAAGATAATCGTAGGGATGAATCCGTGCTCGCGCCGTTTCCAAATGGTCGCCGGCATCGTTGGCACTTTGTGCGGCGACGTCAGCTGCAAACGTCCTGCCCAGCGATCGTCCATAAGGAGTGTCCCATTCGCTGAGAATCACAATGTGGGACAGTTTTGGGGGTATCGAGTGATGACCCGGCGTGATTTGTGATACAACAATTTCACGTTTCGCTAATTCGGCGATCAATTCACTCAAAACCTGGTCGTCCGGCGCGATTGTGCGAACAAAGTGCAGGCCGCCACGAGAATCTAATTCTATCGATTCTTCAACAACTGCCTCTACGCATTTTCTTGCACCATCCGCTGAGACCTCTGCCGGAGAGAGAAGTGTGAAATCCGGAACGGTCGCCCGAGGCGAAATTATTTGGGCACCATCAAGTGCGCCTTGCAGCGCGCAGGATGTCTCATCCTGCTTTAACGGGTACCAGTACGCTTCCTTAACCATGCTCTTCAAGCCCGCGGAATTTGCCGGGCCGATTAACCTGACGTCGATATGATTGCGCAGGTCATCCGGCGCGAGCTGATTGATCAGAGCGGCGAAGCAGCGCAAGGGGTTAATGTTGAAATTTGCCGCTGGTAACCAGAGCACCACAACCCGCTTCGTACCTTTAGGAAAAATCAGTTCCGGATCGTCGATCGCTTCATTCGCTTCACATTCCTCCCACGGAAGGAGCAGCGCGCCAGGAACAGGGGAGGATGACGTCTTTGCCTCCACCCGGGGCCATTCGTCAGTAACGAAACCGATATGCTCGCCATCGACGGGGGTGAATCCGCTTTCGCTTAATCCTTCGAGCACAGCCTGGCGCGCGCGCAACCGCGACTCAGCTTGTTCGCTGTACGGCCCGGCATCGAGCATCACTGCAAGCAAAAGGACAGGAACAGGCGCAATATTTGAAAACTTTTTGACATCTTGCTCAAGCAGCCCGGCCAGGGCGCTAATATCGTGCAACTGGCTGCGGCTATCCTTATCGTGTCCTCCCTTGATTTGTTCATCCAGTAAGGCCTTTTGCTTTTGCGCCACACCAACCGGATCCTGCCACAAGCGTGCGTCCACATCCTCCGCAGCAATTACTGGAGCAGTATTTTCGCTCGGAACCGACGGGCGTTCGCTTACGAGTGGCTTATATGTCGCGATCACCCCGGCGAGAACCGCCAGAAGTGGCAGCAAGGTTCCCCAGGGTAAATCAAGTTTTGGTTTGTTATTATCTGCCATGATCTCTTCCGCCCGCAGTGATTTGCAGAAAATCGGCAGTCGTTAGGCCGGCGGCTTTCGCTTCGTCCACCAGCTCGTTTATCTTGCAGCTGACAAATGCCCGAATCGAGCACGCAAGACACCAGGTTCCGACTCGCGCGAGAGGGAGAGAATCGCCCCTTGCTGACAGCAACGCCTTCACCGAAACATCATTGATACGTTCGTCCGAAACCTTCTTGCAAGAAAATTTTGGAGAAGGCGGCGTGTCCCGATCCCATCGGGGCCCGCTCTATCAATTGGCGTTACGTTGGCTTCATCGGTAGGGGCGCGCCAAGCTTGCCCTGAGTGAGGCCGAAGGATGCGCGCCGTGGACCAAGGCACGACCGCTTCGTTCCCGAAAGCTTTCGAGAGCGCCCATAACCGTCGATTTATTCGACGAATTCCAGTTCAATTGGAACGTCGATGTAGCGTTTATCGTGCGCGGCAGTCAGAAATTTGCGGATAGCCGCACGTCCGGCGTCACCATAATCTTGCGTAAACTCATTCACATACATGCCGATGAATTTACCGGTAAGTTGCGCGCCCATGTCGCGCGCGTATGCGAGCGAATGGCGCACCGCTTCGTCTCGATGCGCCAGGCCGTAATCGATGCTTTCGCGAATAATTTCGCTGAGATCGTGCCGAACTGGTGGCGGGATATCTTTGCGCATCACATTGCCACCCAGGGGTAATGGCAAGCCCGTTTCGCGCTTCCACCACTCTCCGAGATCGACAATCTTCTCAAAACCGGATTGCGCGTAGGTGAGTTGCCCCTCGTGAATGATCAAACCGGCGTCAGCGCGGCCGCTTTTAACTGCATCAAAAATTTCATCGAACCGCACCACAAGATAATCGAATTTTCCCAGGAAAAGCTGCAGCGCCAGAAACGCGCTCGTCATCTCGCCAGGCACGGCGATTTTCTTGCCGTTCAAGAATTCTCGCGTTGCCGCTTCGTTCATTGAATCCTCATTGGGCGTTGGGCGTTGGACGTTGAGCGTTGAGCGTTTCCTCACAACAACCGGTCCGTATCCATCGCCCATGCTCGCACCACACGACAGCAGCGCGTATTTATCCGCCACATAGGCGTACGCGTGAATTGAGATCGCGGAGATATGCAGCTCGCCGCGCCGGGCTCGCTCGTTCAGCGTCTGAATATCTTCCATCTGATGCTCGAACCGATAACCACGGAGATCGCTTTTGTTTTCCGCGATCGCATAGAACATGAACGCGTCATCCGGGTCCGGCGAATGACCCAGCGTAAAGACTTTTGTGCTTTGCTTCTTCATTTGTTTCGAATTCGTACCTGCACATTGAAAGCGATGCGAGGATGCATCGCACTCCCAAAGCGCTTCGCGCAAAATATGTGACCGACCTTCGCTCTGTTTCGCGTAAACTTTGGAGTGCGTACGCGTCCTCGCGGCCCTTTAGCATGTCAAGAAAACGGAATTGGCATCTATGAGATGAGTAAACGATCCCTCACAAAAAACAAAACAGCCGCCGCGCGGTTTCGCGCGGCGGCTGCTTGTTAGAACTGTATCCAGGAAGCGCTGACTTCTCTAACAGCGCTCCGGGCAACAGTTTTATCGATTCTCCACCACTTGTGGCGCTGGCTTGATCATTTCAAGCTGGGCGCTCACTTTTTGAATTTGATCGGCCTGCTGCCTCAGAGCTGCGGTCAGGGCATTAATTTGCCCTTCCTGCAAGGCAATCCTTGCCGCCTGTTTTTCAGTGGTGGCCTTCAATTGCGAAATAGGCGAGGCCGGACCGCATTCGGCGAGTTGGCCCTCGCTATCTACGCAGACCGGGACGCCGCCTTTGCTCTCCACACCCGTAATGCCGGCGATGTAGCATACCGTGACAAAGAGCGGGTCGCCGATGCGGATGTAGCCGGTTTCGCTGCCGCCACCCGGAAGGCCAGCGGTGGCGCCGATATAAATGTTATCCTCGCCCTCGACGCCAGTTCCTGCATCCCAGCCGACTACCGTGTTAAAGGAGCCATCCACGTTGTCGGCAAATGCGGAGTCACCAACGGCGACATTTGAGCTGCCGTCAATGCTGCTACCCAGCGCGTCAACACCCATGGCGTTGTTCTGCACACCGACGGTATTGTTACCGAGCGCACCGTACAAGAAAGCCGCGCCGACGGCGTTGTTTGAATCGCCATCACTGTTGCTGTGGAGCGCCGAAGCGCCGACGGCCGTGTTGAAGTTTGCGAAGATATTGTCGTTTTCACCATTATTCTGGAGCGCCAAATCGCCTACGGCAGTGTTTGCCGCGCCGTGAAGATTTTCGAAAAGCGCGTGATTGCCAACAGCGTTGTTCTCGTATCCGTCGGAGTTGTTATACAGCGCAAAGGAACCGAAAGCGTTGTTGAAGTTGCCGCCTGTGACGCCGAAGCCGTTATAGACAAGCGCATCGGTTCCATAGGCGCAGTTTTGTGTGCCTTCGACGTTGAGCAAAAGCGCCGCAGCACCGGTAGCGGTATTGGAATCCGCAGTGTTGAGGACCAGTGTTCCGCCGCCAAGAGCGGTGTTGTAGCTGCCGGTGGTATCTTCAAAGAGCGAATACCAACCCATTGCCGTGTTTCCAGCGCCGGTAGTGAGCTTATGAAGCGCATTGCACCCTTCCGCCGTCGTGAACCCGGGGTAGCACCCGTCCGGATTTGAAGGACTCGGTAATGGTGAGGGCAATGTTTGTGGCGCTGCGTAGGCTGTTGGCGACAACGCAAAGCACACCAGAATGAGCGGGATGAGAAGGAACCCGCGCCGTAAAGGCAGCGGGCGAGCCGGATCTCGTCCGCATGAGACTAACGTTTTAAGTTGAATCAATGAATACATGGGATCTGTTCTTTCTCTTTCCCGGTCGTGTTTATTTTTGTTTTTGGTCACTGGACTCCAAACGGACAAAGAACCCTACCGGGCAAAAGTCCCTTGTCTGTTTTTGGAGCCACCCGCGTTGATACCGAATTTCGCCTATGAATGTCAATACTTTTTTTAGAATTTTTTTTAAGAAGCGCCTCGCCTCCCCAACGTCGTAGAGCTCCGCTCTCCCAAATGTTGCATAGCCGGGCTGATAGGCGCGGATTGCTGTTTGCGTTGCTGAGGCAGTTCCGGTAGCCTCAGGCGCATGGCACGGTCTGGTCTCGGTAAAGGTCTTGGCGCGCTGATTGGCACGCCTTCGGTCGCCGCGCGCAGAGATGGAGACGAGTTGGCCGATAGAGTGCACCAGATTGATTTGGCAACCATTGTCCCGAGCGCGTTACAGCCGCGCAAAGATTTTGCACGGGAAGCGTTGCTGGAATTGATCGATTCGATTCGGCAGCATGGCATCATTCAACCGCTCATCGTCCG
This sequence comes from Verrucomicrobiota bacterium, assembly GCA_003219005.1. Lineage (GTDB taxonomy): Bacteria > Verrucomicrobiota > Verrucomicrobiia > Chthoniobacterales > UBA10450 > Udaeobacter. Next base: position 12,045 of record QHPG01000180.1, on the reverse strand, counting down.
CCAGGCCGGCGCGCGATTTGAACTGATCGCCGGCGAGCGCCGCTGGCGCGCCGCGCAGGAAATCGGCCTTGCTACGGTGCCCGCCATAATTCGAACCGCGAACGACTTGGAGGTGCTCGAGCTGTCCTTGATTGAAAATCTGCAGCGCGCGGACCTCAATCCAATCGAAGAAGCCCAGGGCTACGCCAGGCTAGCCAACGAATTTAGCATGCGGCAGGAGGACATCGCACTCAAAGTGGGACGCAGCCGGGCGGCAGTGGCGAACGCGCTGCGGCTTTTGGATCTGCATCCGCAGGTGCAAGTCTGGCTAGCTCAGAAACTGCTTTCAGTGGGTCACGCGAAAGTGCTCCTGGCGCTAAAAGTCCCCGAGGAACAACTGCTCGCTGCGGAAACAGTTTTGCGGCGCAACGCCACGGTGCGTTCCACGGAGCGGTTGGTCGCCCGCCAGCTTGGGATCGGACGCCCACGGCGGAAATCTCGGCGCGTCGGGATCGACCTCAGCGCGACCACAGTAGGAGATTTACAGAACCGGTTGCAACAACATCTGGCCACCCACGTCATCATCCATCACGGAGACAAACGCGGCCGCATCGAAATCGAGTACTACGGAACGGACGATCTCCAGCGCATCGTTACCGCCTTGGGGCTGCCGCCGGACGAGTAGAATTAATGGAAATTGTAGGGCGTCCGTGTCAGACGCCAATCCAAAAGCATTGGCGAATCGCGGCGTTTCCCAGAAACGCCCTACAAATCGCGTCTATTTTTTTCTTCGTCTCGTTTGTTCAGGCCGGCTCGCTGCGCGCGGCAGAGACAAAGATTTGGGAAGAATTCTCCGGCGAGAAAGCGTTTGCTCATGTTCAACGCCTCGTTGATTTCGGGCCGCGCCCGGCCGGATCCAAGGCTATCGAGAAATCCAGAGATTACATTGAGGATCACCTTCGTCGGTCTGGATGCCAGGTAACCCGTCAAGCATTCAGTGACGACACTCCGCGGGGCAAGATCCAGTTCGTAAATTTGATTGCCCAATTTCCCGGCCAAGGGAATGCCTCGTCCCCCGTGTTTCTGTTGTGCTCGCATTACGACACAAAAATGTTCGATACCATCCGATTTGTTGGGGCCAACGACGGCGGCTCTAGCACAGGTGTGCTCTTGGAATTAGCCCGGGTAATCGGGCAGCATCCGAATTTTGCTAGGAAAATTGAGCTCGTGTTTTTCGATGGCGAGGAAGCCTATGAACAGTTTTCTCAGAAGGATGGTTTGTACGGGAGCCGGTATTTTGCCAGGCAACTGAAAGCCGCCAGTGCGAAACAATTTCGCGGAGGACTCTTGTTCGATATGGTTGGCGACCGGTCGCTCGGCATCACGCTTCCCTCAGATTCCCCAGCGGAGATGGCGCGCGATATTTTTGCCGCGGCGGAGGCGCTAAAGTTGCGAAACTACTTTACTTACCTTGGCCAGGAGTTGATCGACGATCACGTGCCGCTGAACGCTATCGGGATTCCGACGCTCGACATCATTGATTTCGATTTTCCGTGGTGGCACACAGCCGATGACACAATGGACAAAATAAGCGCGCAGAGTCTTCAGACCGTCGGGGCCGTCGCCCTGTATTATCTCTCTGAATCTGCGCTGAAGCGTTAAGGTGTTAAAACGTTGAATCGTTCCTCCGCCTGTCATGTTGAGCGGAGCGAAACATCTCTGGCTGTTGGCTTGCGACAGATGAGACTCCAGAAATAACTAAAGATTCTTCGCTTCGCTCAGAATGACAAAAACGGAATCGCCATTTTAACGTTGTAACGAGTTAACGAATCACGGGTCACGTGGGCTTACCCAAATTTCTGCATTGCGTCTGGCAACGTTTCCCGGCAGTCTAATCATGAATTGTCGCCTCCATGGAGCGCCTCGCATCTACGTCCCATCCAACGCATAAAAGTATCGGTGTGCTCGGTCTTGGGATCGTCGGTCGCGCCGTAGCCGCACATCTTCGCCGCAGAGGGTTTCCGGTTTTCGTTTGGAACCGATCGCCGCGGCCCGTGCCAAATTTTGTCGGCTCGCCAGGGGAGCTGGCGAACCTTTGTGATTACATTCAGATCTTTGTGTCCGACGACGAAGCTCTGCTGCAGACTGTCGAGCCGCTAAGCGCAGACCTTGCGCCGCGTCACATTGTCCTTGCGCATTCAACGGTCGCTCCGGATTCCATGCGTGCTGCGGCGGAAATTGTCGAACCTCGAGGGGCACGGTTTATCGAAGCATCATTTACCGGAAGCAAGCTTGCGGCGGAAAAGGGCGAACTGGTTTATTACGTTGGAGGAACCGACGAGGCGTTGCGGGAAGCGCGTCCCATCCTTGAGGCCAGCAGCAAAGAGATCATCCACATCGGAGCGATCGGCCAGGCGAGCGCCATCAAAATTGCAACGAACATGATCACGGCCGCAAGCGTCCAGGCCGCGGCAGAGGCTTTGGCACTGGTGCAAGCGTTAGGTGTGCCGCTGGAAAAATTCCTCGAAGCGATGCGCGCCAACGCTAGTCATTCCACTACTTTGGCGATGAAACTGCCGAAGATGCTCGAGCGCGATTTTGAGCCGCACTTTTCTGTTAAGCACATGCTGAAAGATATGCAGATTGCCAATGAGATCGCTTTGTCGCGTTATCTGGACCTCGGACTGACCGCTGCGGCCCGGGACCAATTGCTAGAGCAAATGCAGTGGAATCACGGGGACGACGATTATTCATCGGTGGCGCGCAAATATTTACTCGAGGCGCGGTCGGCAGCTTCCGAAGAGCCGCGAATGGAAGCGCAGGACGAGCAAAGTGACGCCGGCGAATCAGTCACTGGTACGACCGAATCGGGGAAACCAGCTCTCAAACCGCAAGATGCAAATGCGATAAGTGCGCAGCAGCCTTTGCTCAGTTTCAGCGGAGCAGGCGACGGACCGGCTCATACAGCCTCACGATTGCGCCGTGGTTTCCTCAGACAACTGCTGAGCCGGTTTTCATCCGGACAAGGATGAGGCAGCCCTCTCAAACTGGGCAAGTCGCTTTCCTCGACCTCTCAGAGCGCGCGAAGTTTCAGATCACTGGGACGGACCGGGTCCGGTTTCTCAATGGGCAAATCACAAATAATTTGCGCAAAGCGACTGAAAAGGTCGCAATCGAGGCGTGCGTGCTCAATGCGAAGGGCAAGATGAATGCCCACATTTTCGTTAGCGCACTGGCCGAGTGCTTTTCGGTGGACACCGAGCCGGAGCTTCGCGAAACACTCCGCTCCCGGCTAGAGCGCTACGTCATTGCGGACGATGTTCAGATTGCGGACGTCACTGATCAATTCTCGCTGTTTCACGTTCTGTCAGAAGAATCGCCAAAACCCGAACACGGCCGGATCGTTTCCGTGCGCCGCTTCGCAGAGCGAGGCTGGGACATCTGGAGCGACGCGTCGCATCATGATGCTGTCAGACAACAATTGTCTTCGGCGTTTGGGTTTCTCAATTCTGTTGCGGCAGAGGTGATGCGGATCGAGCAGGGTATTCCGCGCTGGGAGCGCGAGCTGACAGAGGAGATTATTCCGATCGAAGCCAATCTGGAACAGCGGACGATCGATTACGAAAAAGGCTGCTACATCGGCCAGGAAGTGATCTCGCGGATGAAAATGTCGGGCCAGACAAACAAACGGCTATGCGGTTTGGTTTCGCCGGACGATGTCCCGCTCCAGCCGGAAATGAAACTTGCCGCTCCTTCGGCAGCGGGAAGAGAAGGCGGCTGGATCACGAGCGCCACGCGCAGCGAACGAATCGGAAAAGAAATCGCGCTCGGCTACGTGAAACGTGGTTTTAACAACGCCGGCACTAAATTAGATGCGTTCTCGGCGGCAAATTCTGCTAAGCGAATTCCGGTCGAAGTGGTCCCGCTTCCGTTTCTCTGAAGCTAACGGACGGAATCGATGCCGTAGCTCAAAGACCACTCAGCCAATCGCGCGCCAGCGAAATATCGGCAGGCGTCAACGCATGTCCCGCGCTGAGAAATCGGACGGTGACGTCCGCGCCGGCAGTTCTCAGAAGTTCGACGAGACGCTGTGTTTCCGAGGGTAGAATGATTGGATCGTGATTTCCCGCTCCGATCCAAACGCGAATGTTCGCGAGTTCCGGTGGCTTGTGCGGCTCGAGCGGCACCATGGCGCGAAATAGAATTGCGCCGTCGAAAATTTCGGGGCGCAACAACAAAATGCTCGCGGCGATATTCGCGCCATTCGAGTAGCCGACGGCAATGATGTTCTTGTTGTCGATGTCGTAGCGATCCGCCGCAGCCGCGACAAAATCTGCCAGTTCGTGCGTGCGCTTTTGTAGATCTTCCAGATCGAATACGCCCTCAGCCAGCCGCCGAAAAAATCGCGGCATGCCATTCTCCAAAACTTTTCCGCGCGGACTTAGCAACGTGGCATTTGGGTCAAGCTCGCGTCCGAGCGGAATCAGGTCGCGCTCATTCCCGCCCGTGCCATGCAGGAGCAGCAGCGTGCGATTTGAAGAACCGGGAACGAACTCGTGAATAAGATCCGGTGTCATTCCTTTATAGGAGGTGCGATCGGCGGCAAAACTTTTTCGATTTGCGCGCGAGACGACTCCAGCCACGGCGGAAGTCGCAAACTTTCGGCGAGTTGATTCAAGTCTTCATCCAAGGTGAAGCCCGGCGGGTCGGTTGCGATTTCGAAAAGAATGCCGCCAGGTTCGCGGAAATAGATTGAATGAAAATAAATGCGATTAATCACCGGCGTGACGTTGTATCCGAGGGAAACAAGATGCTCCCGCCATTGTCGCTGTTCTTCAGCGTCACGGGCGCGAAAGGCGATGTGATGCACAGAACCGGCAGCAACACGGCCTGGGTGCGCGTCGGGCATACAAAGCAGGTCGATCACGCGACCCGCGGCAGTTTCATTCTGTGAAGCGAATCGAAAGCGATTATTCGACTCATCAACCAACCGGTAACCAAAACTTTCCGTCAGCAGTTCTGCAGTGCGTTCGTATCCCTCCAAAGCCGCGGAGACGCTGTGAAACCCGCGAATCGAATGTTCTGCCGGCACCGAACTGCCGTGCCAGTGCTCGACGTTTAGAGGTGCAGCCGATTCGACGAGTTCAATAAGCAGCCCGTCTGGATCGATAAAGCGAATCAGTTCCTCATCAAATCGCAGACTCGTTCTTTCCGCAGGCACATGTTCTTGCTTCAGGCGCTCCAGCCAGTGGCCGATTGAGTTTTTTGGAATTGCGAATGCCACAGCATCGATTTGACCTGTCCCGCGGATTCCGCGTCGCGCGCCCGGCCACGCGAAAAACGTCAGGATTGTACCGGGGGTGCCGCGCGCATCGCCGAAATAGAAGTGGTACGTGCTGGGATCATCGAAATTCACCGTGCGCTTGACGAAGCGCAATCCGAGCACGCCAGCGTAAAAATCCAGATTGCGCTGGGGATCACTGGCAATCGCGGTGACGTGATGAAGTCCCGGAATTCTGATCTCCATAAAGCCAGAGTCGGACTACGACCTTAGTTTTTATTCGGTTCCGCAGAAGCGATCATCTCGCGGGCATGGGCCAAGCCCATCGATGCGCCACGGCGTTGCGGAGTCATTGTTAGCGCACGCTCAAACTCTTTGATGGCTTCCCGCGGGTGATTTGTTTCGAGCAGAAGATCACCAAGCTGTTCGCGCGCTGGTACAATCGCCCCGGGTGTAACGGGACGTTTTTCGATGGCGTCTTCTTCATCGGCGGCCGCGCGCATTAGGTTGAGAGCTTCGTCGGTTTTTCCTTCAGCCTGCGCGACCCATGCCAGCGCTTCGTTCGTCTGCACGTGTGCTTGCGTCGCCCAGTAGTCGTCCCAGGTCGCGCGCAATTTTTCGTAAGCGCTTCTTAACTTTTCGATCTCCTCCCGCGCGGCAGCCGGTTTTCCGCTGCGGGCGAGTCCGACGCTTCGCGCCCAAAGTGTGACTGCCAGGACTTGCGGCAACGCCCCATCGACTGGAACCAGTTGCGCCGCATCTGGCCAGTGGCGGCGCTCGATTGCGTATCGCGCCGGCATGGCGCTGGCCGCGTAACCAACTTTGAAATCGCTGCCATCGAGTTTGGTCATAATGCGCAAGTCATCCAGAACGCGTGCGGCCTCGGCGTCACGGCGAAGCTGGAGGTAGGCATAAACCAGATAATCCATTGCGTGTAGTTCCTCGCCCTTGTCGCCTTGTTCCCGCGCAGCTTTTTGTGCCGCCAGGTTGGAAGCGATCGATTCCTCCCACATTCCCAGTCGCGTGTAGATGTGCGATGGCATGTGCAACGCGTGTGGCGCTGACGGCGCGATTTGCGCGTACGCCCTCGCTGCAACGACGCCCTGCCGCGCCATTTCTGGATTGTCGCAGGCGTGAATCAGGTAATGCGCGATGCCAGGATGCTGCGGATATTTCTTGAATAACGGCTCTAGGATCGCAGCGGCCTCCTTCTGTTTTGCATGGGTCGCATCGCTCGAAGGCGCCGAGGCGATGAGCGCGAGCGCATAAAAAATCTGGCACTCCGCGTCGTCCCGATAACGTCCCGCAAGGCTGCGCATGGCCTGCGTGTAACGATTCAGCCGTTCCTGGTAAGGCAGAGAATCGGAATTTGTGTAAATCAAACTCAGGTCGTCGATGAATCCGCGCTCGCGATCTGAGCTGCTGAGCCTTTTAGCCTGTTCGATTTCGGCAAGCCCACGAGCGACGTTTTGCGGCGCAACTGGGGGCTCCCACAGTTGATGGAAATAAGTCATCGCCACACCCCAGTGCGGCGCAGCGCAATTGGGATCTTTGGCTGCCACATCGCGAAATGCTTTTTCCGCTGCCGAGTATGCAAACGAATGCAAAAGCGCCACCGCTCGCTCGAAACTTTTCTGCACCTTGCTTAAGCACGAAGTAGGAAACTGGACGCTGCCAAGCTTCTCCGGGACAGGATGCTCATGTTCCGGGATGGTGGCCAGCGATTGCCAATCACCCCACAGCAGCAAAACAAAGCAAACCAGCAGTGCGAGCATCGCGCGCATTATTAGATTTCGAGGCGTCACGATCCTCATCATCACGCGTCTCCTTCGGATGATCTAATTGTTAATCGCCAAAGACAATCTTGCCACCGACCACTGTCATCACGATTTATTCGATCTTCCGGACTTGACGCTTTGGGCGAGTTCTGACGTGATCGGATGTCACACGACAATTTTTGAATCAACATCAACGACGAAATTTATTTTGCCCTCTCGCGACCTATTTATAGAATCCTCGTTACCCCTCGGACGAGCAATTAACCTTAACCATTTGCAGCGTCTGAACCAGCCAGATCCTGAGCTCAGTTTGCTTTTATTGGCAGCGTGGCGGGCCAACTTCGCCAGCGCAGCTGACGATTTATAATCATGGCAAATTTCTTTCCACGCTGGACAAATTGGCTGCCCATCAAGCTCGTGGTTTGCGGCATTGTCATCGTCTGCGGGCTGACTGCGGCGACATGGTATTACGGGACGCCGAAATATACGAAAGTGGGTTATCAACCGATCCAGCCGGTGCCCTTTCCGCACGATATTCACGTGACGCAACTGGGAATGGATTGCCGGTATTGTCACAGCTTTGTGGAAGTGGCGGCGCACTCGAACGTGCCCAATACCCAGACCTGCATGAACTGCCACACCCAGGTGCAAAAGGACAACCCAAAGCTTGAGCCGGTGCGCGAAAGCTGGAAGAGCGGCGACCCGGTCGAATGGGTGTGGATCTATCGCACGGTCGATTACGTCTACTACAATCATGCCGCGCATGTAAACCGGGGCATCAGTTGTTTCAGTTGTCACGGACCGGTCAATCACATGTCAACGGTATATCTGGGTAAGCCGCACAGCATGGCTTGGTGCCTCGAGTGCCATCGACATCCGGAAAATTTTCTCCGGCCTGAAGAGCAGGTTTTTAATCTCGATTGGAAACCTGAAGACGTGAAGCCGGCGGAGTTTGTCGCGAAATACGGTCAGCCAAAGGATGCGCACGAAGATTTTTCGAAGAAGAAGAAGCTCACTCAAGCCGAGATTGGCGAGACGCTGAAGGAGCGCTGGAATATTACTCCGACGCAAAATTGCCAGGGGTGCCACCGATGAAACGCGTCTTCCAACATCCGCCGGAGCCATTGCACGGAAAGCATTACTGGCGCGGCCTCGGTGAGTTGAATGATACGCCAGAATTTCGGCAATGGCTGGAACGGGAATTTCCCCCAGGCGCTGCCGAGCTCAATGGTGATGAATGGTCGCGCCGGGATTTTGTGAAATTAATGGCCGCGTCGATGGCGTTGGCGGGAGTTGGCCTAACGAGTTGTCGCCGTCCGGAACTGCATCTGGTTCCCTTTACGAAGAACGTGGAATGGACGATTCCCGGAAAATTTCTCTACTACGCCACCGCGATGCCGCGACGCACCGGAGCAATTCCGCTGATTGCAACGACGGTGGACGGTCGGCCGATCAAATTGGAAGGCAATCCGTTGCACCCGGCCAGCGGGGGCGCGACGGACACCTTTGTTCAGGCGTCAATTCTCGATTTATACGATCCGTCGCGCTCGCAACGCTTCGTTCAGAGAGGTAAAACGAGTAATCGCGCGGACTTTGACACGTACATCGGAACGCTTCGCAACACGCTTACCACTCAACAGGGCGACGGTCTGGCGTTTCTCGTCGGAGAATCGCATTCGCCGACCCGTGAACGCCTGCGGACCGAGCTGGAAAAAATATTCCCGGGCATGCGCTGGTGCGTTTATGAACCGCTCCTGAGCCAGGAGCAGATCGTTGCTACGCAAACGGCATTCGGGCCTGGTGCGCGCCTTGTTCCGAAATTCGATCGCGCTGATGTCGTGCTTGCTTTGGACAGCGATTTTCTCGATTGCGGGCAGGGAGATCTCGAGTCGGTGCGCGCATTCACTGCGCGACGAAGAGTGAACTCTTCAAAAGACAACATGAATCGCCTTTATGTCGTCGAGAATCGCTTCACTCTCACTGGTGCAATGGCGGACCACCGGCTGCGTTGTCCCGCAAGCCAGATTGCAGCGTTCGCGCATGCGCTTGCGCAAAAAATTCTCGGGGGCACAAACGATGCCGGATTGGGTGGGATTCTTGGAAGTGTACAATCTCCCGCAGGTCCAGCGACGTTTGATGAGCGATGGCTTAGCGAGGCCGCGAACGATCTTCTCGCAAAATCCAGCGCAAGTTTGGTGCTGGCCGGCCCCAATCAACCGCTCGCGGTGCAATTATTGGTTTATGCAATTAACGTTGCCCTGAAAAATGTCGGGCAAACGTTGGTAGTCCGGCAGGCGCCGCAGAATCCGCGCACGATCGACATCTTACAACTCGCGTCGGACATAAACGACGGCCGGATCAAGCAACTGTTTATCTTCGGCGGCGATCCGGTTTACAACGCAAAACGCGGTTTGGTGCAGGATCGCGAGACAAAACTCCCGCTGGACTGGGCTGATCTGCAAAAAAAGGTGCCGGAGATTGTGCGGCTTGGCTACCACCAAGACGCCACATCGACGCTCAGCCATTGGCACGTTCCACTGTCGCATTATTTGGAATCGTGGGGCGACGCGCTCACAGCCGGAGGCGATCACCTGTCGATCCAACCAATGATCCTGCCGCTATTCGGCGGACTTTCGGAAATTGAACTTCTCAACGCGCTGCTCGGCGGTCCAAAAATCGACGGACCAGAACTCGTGCAGGAAACTTTCCGTGCCACAAATCCGCCGGGCGATTTTCAAACTGCGTGGTCCCGTTTTCTTCACGATGGCTTTGCTTCGCATGTTCAGCCGCGTGACCAGACTTCTGCATTCAATGCAAATGCAGTTGGACCGGCGATGCGAAGTTCGTGGACGCTGCTGCCAGCGCCGACACGAGAGTCACCTGAGATTGTGTTAACAGCGAGTTATGAGATGGACGATGGCCGCTACGCAAATAATGGCTGGCTTCAGGAATTGCCCGACCCCATTACGAAGCTGACCTGGGACAATGCCGCTCTCATGAGTCCTGGGTTCGCGAAGGCTCTGGGAGTCCACACAGGCGAGCTTGTACAAATCACGATCACAGAAAAAAGTGCTGCTGCGGAACCAATCAAACGCGAGTTGGTGATCGCCGCGATCGTTTCGCCCGGGCACGCCGACAATTCGATTACCGTCCCGCTAGGCTGGGCGCGGAAGATGCCAGAGTTCTACGAGCTGCCGTATGCAGGCGGAGCGCTAAAAGAGAGACCGGGCATCGCGGAGCAATCCGGCTTCAACGGCTACTTCTTGCGCACCGCGGCAAATCCGTATTTCGCTGTGGCTGGTGGACCGGGGATTGAGAGTGTGCAGGTGAAGAAGCTTGGGCGCACGTATCCGCTCTCGATCTCACAGGAGCAATTCAGCATTGAAGGCCGTGGGCTCGTCCGTGAAGCAACGCTGGAGGGTTACCGGGCGAACAAGGATTTCGCAAAGAAAATTCCAGGCGAAGAAGAACTGCCGCACTCGCCGCCGAGTATTTATTCGCATCCGCCTCTCGACGCGCCGCAGCAGTGGGGAATGTCGATCGACCTGAATGTTTGCACTGGGTGCAGCGCGTGCGTGATCGCGTGCCAGGCAGAAAACAATGTTCCCGTGGTTGGCAAATTACAAGTCTCTCATGGCCGGATCATGCACTGGCTCCGTATCGACCGCTACTACGCCAGCAGGAAGCCGTTCAACCAGGACCGCGGCGATTGGCCAGAAAATCCAGAGGTCGTGCATCAACCGATGCCGTGTCAGCATTGCGAGAACGCGCCGTGCGAGACCGTCTGCCCCGTTAACGCGACGATTCACAGCGAAGACGGTCTCAACGTGATGGCTTACAATCGCTGCGTCGGAACGCGTTACTGTTCGAACAATTGCCCATTTAAGGTACGCCGGTTCAACTTCTTTGATTACAACCAGCGACCGGTCGGCAAAAGGAAGATCAAAGGCGCATTCAGCGTCTACGAAGAATATTTCGCGCCGCTCACGACTAAAGGCGCGCCGGACACTATCAAGATGCAGAAAAATCCCAATGTCACTGTGCGCATGCGCGGCGTGATGGAAAAATGCACTTTCTGCGTCCAGCGTATTGAGGAAGCGAAAATTGCGGCGATGGCGCGTGCAGGCGCGTCTGCCGATAAGCAAATTCCGCGCGATTCGTTTACCACAGCATGTGCGCAAGCCTGCCCCACAGACGCCATTGTTTTTGGCGATATCAAGGATCCGGAAAGTCGCGTTTCAAAAATGAAAGGGCAGGATCGCAATTATCGTTTGCTCGACTACTTGAACATCATCGCGCGGACCAGTTATCTCGCGAGGATCCGCAATCCCAATTCAAAGATGCCGGACGCGGGCAACGTCGGAGTTGCAAGCTTGGTGGAGAAATTACCGGAATGATGAATCTTCGATTTTTGTTTTTCGATCTTCAGCTTTCACAATCGGCAATTGGCAATCGGTAATGGCAATTTGACCATGGACGGAGCAGCAGCACCACAAGCAACTATTGAGAAAGCCGAACGGCAGATCCAGCGCGCTCCGCTTGTTCTGAACCGGCGCAATTTTAGCTGGCTCACGGAGCGAATTTCCGGCGTCGTAGAAGAGCCTGCGCCACGCTGGTGGTGGGTGGCTTTCACGATCACCTCCAGCGTGGCGACGTTCGGACTCTTTTGTATTGGTTACCTGATTTCTACTGGTGTCGGCACATGGGGAAATCAGGTCCCCGTTGGCTGGGCGTGGGACATTACAAATTTCGTTTTCTGGATCGGTATCGGACACGCCGGCACACTCATCTCCGCGATCTTGTTTTTGCTGCGGCAAAAATGGCGTACTTCTATCAATCGTTCGGCTGAAGCGATGACCCTTTTCGCGGTGATTTGCGCCGCGATTTTCCCGGGCATTCATGTCGGCCGCTTCTGGATGGCGTGGTATCTGGCGCCGGTGCCGAATAACTGGGCCATCTGGCCTAATTTCCGTAGCCCGCTGATGTGGGACGTGTTTGCGGTCTCGA
>QHPG01000214.1 GCA_003219005.1 Verrucomicrobiota bacterium | reverse complement strand
TCAAAGGGTTTTCAGCATACGCCGGCGGCCTCGCGCTGGGTCTGATCATGATTCCGCTGATTTTGCGTACGACCGAAGAAGTCGTTCTGCTCGTGCCAAATGGTTACCGCGAAGCCGCGCTGGCCCTCGGCGTGAGCCGGTGGAAAACCATTGTTCACGTCGTGATGAAAACGGCGTCCAGAGGTATCATCACTGGGATTCTGCTCGCGCTAGCCCGCGTCGGCGGTGAAACGGCCCCGCTCCTTTTCACCGCGTTCGGTAATCAGTTTTGGAATCACAGTTTAAGTCAACCAATCGCGGCGCTCCCGTTACAGATTTTTACCTATGCAATTTCTCCGTATGACGACTGGCATCGCCAGGCCTGGGCCGGCGCGCTCGTGCTCGTCACAGGCGTTTTTTGCGTTAATGTAATAGTTAGAATTCTGACTCGCGGGCGTACAGCGTCCGTCGTCTAGGGGCACAAATGGAGAATCTGGTTATGGAAACAACTGAACGAAGCGTTATGGAGCGCGCCGAACAACCGCCCGCGCCGCCACTCCATGCCGAGGCTCCAATGGCATGCACGTTTCAAGTAAAGAATCTCTCAATCTGGTACGGCGAAAAACGCGCCATCGATGATGTGACGCTGGACATCGCGTCCAACGGCGTGACGGCGATCATCGGGCCAAGTGGTTGCGGAAAATCCACTTTTATTCGCGCCCTCAATCGCATGCATGAGCTCGTGCCGAAAACGCGCGTTGAGGGCCAGGTGCTGCTCCAAGGCGAGGATCTCTATTCGAACACTGTCGATCCCGCGATCGTTCGGCGCCGTGTCGGCATGGTTTTTCAAAAATCGAATCCCTTTCCGACCATGACGATTGGCGAAAACGTGATTGTCGGTTTGCGCCTAAACGGGGTACGCAACCAAAGATTTCTCGATGAACGTCTGGAGAAATCACTCCGCATGGCGGCGCTCTGGGACGAGGTGAAAGATGATTTGCGCAAGCCGGGGACGAGCCTTTCGGGTGGCCAGCAACAAAGGCTGTGCATTGCGCGGGCGCTCGCCGTGGAGCCGGAAGTCATTTTGATGGATGAGCCGTGTTCGGCGCTGGATCCAATTGCCACAGCCAAGATTGAGGAATTGATCTACGAACTGAAGACCAAGTACACGATCGTGACCGTGACGCACAATATGCAGCAAGCCGGCCGTATATCCGATTACACCGCTTTCTTTTATCTCGGCCGGCTGATCGAGTTTGGCCCGACAACGAAGATTTTCACAAATCCAAGCGAGAAACAGACCGAGGATTACATCACCGGGAGGTTTGGATAACGCTATGCCTGTCCTTTCCGAGCGAAGCTCGGGATGACAGCTTCGAGAAAATTATGGTCACACCAAAACACATCCTGGGAACATTCGATGAAGCGCTGGCCGCGCTGCGCAACAACGTGCTGATGATGGCGGGGCTGACTGAGCGCAGTTTAGAGCGGGCAATGAAGGGATTGGTCAATCGCGACGATAATATTTGCGCAACTGCGATCGCCGACGATGAAGAGATCGACCAGTTGGAAAAGCAGATCGATAAGGACGGCGTGGATATTTTGCTGCGCTTTCAGCCAGTGGCATCCGATTTGCGCCGCGTTGTTGCCGCAATGAAACTTTCATCAAACCTCGAGCGCATGGCGGATATGGCGACTACGATTGCTCGACGGGCGCGGAAGTTAAATCGGCACCCATCACTGGCGGAAGTCGACCTGATCCGGCCGATGTACGACCATGCCATGTCGATGTTCAAGGATAGCGTAGATGCGTTCGCACGCGAGGACGTCGATCTCGCACGCGCCGTCGTTCCTCGCGATCAAAAACTGGATGACCTGAACCGCATGGCCGGTCATAAACTAGTGGACCGAATGGCACAGGACCCGCATCAATTGCGGGGCTATTTGAATCTGATTTTCGTTGGCCGCTGCCTCGAACGCGTCGGCGATCATGCTACCAACATTGCCGAGGACGCCGTTTACGCAGCAGCAGCGGAGGACATAAGGCATCAAACTGCTGCGGTCTCCGTCTGAGATGGCATGCGTTGCATATGCGCAGTTAATTGTCGATGTTGACTGATGCCGGAAGCTCAGGCCACTGCACGAACCGACGAGCAGACCATCCCGATAGTTGTTCCGCAAGTCGTGCAAACCGCGCATGAGCGTTTTGGCGACCCAAAAAATTTCATTAACCGCGAGCTGAGCTGGCTTGAGTTCAACCGCCGCGTGCTCGAAGAGGCGCAGGACCCGACGCAACCGCTTATCGAGCGAGTCAAGTTTCTAACCATCGTCAGCTCGAATTTGGACGAATTTTTCGAGATTCGCGTCGCCGGAATCAAACAACAGATCGAGAGCGAGACCAGCGATATCAGTCCGGACGGTTTAAGTCCGACGGAAACGTTTGATCGCATCCAGAAAACAGTCCGCCAACTCGTGGCTGCGCAGTATGCGCTTTGGAATAATGAATTGCTGCCGGAACTGAGCAAGAATGGGATTTACGTGCGAGAAATCGCGGACTTGCCGGCGAAACGCGCGGCGTGGGCGCACCGTTATTTTCAACAGGAGGTTTTTCCGATGCTGACGCCGCTGGCCGTGGACGCCAGCCATCCGTTGCCACATTTGTTGAATCGGAGTCATAACTTGCTGGTGCGGGCAAAAACGCAGCGGCGCGGCGAACCAATGCATGCCATCGTCCAGGTGCCGCGCGCGGTCTCGCGGCTGATCGCTCTGCCTCGCGGCAAAGGCGCGGACGAACCATGGGAGTACATTTATCTAGCTTCACTCATTAAACAGCACATCGGCGAATTGTTTCCCGGTTTGATCCTCGATGGCGTGCACGCTTTTCGCGTCACCCGCAACAGCGATCTCTACATCGATGACGAAGAAGCGGAGAACCTTTTGCGCACTATTGAGCAGGAGCTGCGGCGCTCCAGCCGCGGTAATGCCGTCCGCCTCGAGGTGGAACCCGATTGTCCGAAAGATTTTCTCGAGTTGCTCCTGCGGTTTTTCAATTTATCCGAGGCCGATGCGTACAAACTCGACGGACCGCTCTCGATGACGCATCTGGCGCCACTGGTTGCGAATGATGCATTTGCGAAGTTAAAAGACCGACCGTTTCAGCCCGCTCGCGATCCTGCCCTGCCGCCTCATACAGATTTTTTTGAAGTGTTGCGGCGCCAGGATGTGCTGCTGCACCACCCTTACGACAGCTTCGATCAAATAGTGGAGTGGATTGAAGAGGCCGCAAACGATCCGCAAGTTCTGGCAATTAAAATCACATTGTATCGCACCAGCGGCGATTCGCCCATTGTCGGAGCACTGATCGACGCAGCCAATGCTGGCAAACAAGTGACCGCTATTGTCGAGCTGCGCGCGCGTTTTGATGAGGCGAGCAATATTCAATGGGCGCGGCGTCTGGAGGAAGCGGGCGCGCACGTTATCTATGGAGTAGTCGGCCTAAAGACGCATTCGAAGGCGTTGCTCATCGTTCGCCGCGACGCAGACCAACTCCGGCGGTACGTCCACCTAGGAACTGGCAACTATCACTCGCGGACGGCCCGCATTTACACCGACTTCAGTCTGCTTACGAGCGAACCGCAATTGACCGAGGAGGTCGCGACTGTGTTTAACACCCTTACGGGCCTGGCGGGTTATCCCGGTCTGAAAAAGTTGATGGTCTCGCCATTCGATATGCACAGCCGGGTGATCAAATTGATCGAGCGCGAGCGCGACAACGCACTAGCAGGCAAACCGGCGCGTATCGTTGCGAAGCTAAATGCGCTCGTCGATCAGGAGATCATCGAGAAACTTTACGAAGCTTCCTGCGCAGACGTGACCATTGATCTCGTCGTCCGCGGTATCTGTTGTTTGCGTCCCAAAATTCCTGATCTCAGCGAAAACATTCGCGTCATCAGTATCGTTGGCCGCTTTCTCGAGCACAGCCGGATTTTTCATTTCGAAAACGCCGGACAGCCGAAGGTGTTCCTCTCGAGCGCAGATTGGATGCCGCGAAATTTCTACCGGCGGATCGAACTGGCGTTCCCGGTCGAAAACGCAACGTTGCGCGACCAGATCATTAAGGAGGTGCTTCCAAGTCTCTTGAACGATCGGGTGAAAGCACGCGGGCTTCAATCGGACGGCAGCTACCGGCGCTTGAAACCTGAAGGGTCGGAGCCGCGCGCGCAGGCGCAATGGCATTTCCGCGAAGTATCGCGCGAGCGCACAAAAAAAATGACTGGCTCGAAGAAGAAATCGCGCGCCGACAAATTAATTCCGATAAGGGTCGCCAGCGACAACCCTGTGATTCCAGCTGATCCCGGGCCTGATCGACAGCTGAGCTCATCCGCGTTCGCCAAGGTTACGGCGGACAAGCCACCCTCGGCTGAAACGACGAAACAGTCATGATGACGAGAAAAATCCTGGTCATCGACGTCGGCGGCTCGCACGTGAAGCTGATGATTTCGCGCGCGAAAAAACGAAAATTCAAATCCGGACCGCAGTTGACGCCGCGCGAAATGGTGGCGGAGATCGGACCCTTGGTCAGCGATTGGAAATTCGACGCCATCGCGATCGGATTCCCGTCACCTGTGCGCGAGGGGCGGATCGTAAGCGAGCCGAAACATCTCGGAAAGGGATGGGTCGGATTCGATTTCGAAAAAGCATTCGGCAAACCCATTCGCATCATCAACGACGCATCCATGCAGGCGCTCGGCAGTTATCATGGCGGCCGAATGCTTTTTCTCGGACTCGGCACAGGCCTGGGCTCAGCTCTCGTATGGAACAATTACGTCCTCCCGCTGGAATTGGGCGACCTCCCGTATCGTAACGGCAGCATTATCGAAGATTATCTCGGGAAACCGGGTTTGGCGCGGCTTGGTGAAAAGACTTGGCGGCGCGACGTCGAGCACGCGCTCGTTCAATTGAAAAAAGCACTCATTGCCGATTACGTGCTCCTCGGCGGCGGTAACGCTAAAAAATTCGATGAACTGCCGCAAGGAATCGAACGCGGACACAATCGCAATGCATTTTTGGGCGGAACACGTCTCTGGCAAATCGATTCGCGGACCCGGAGACCCAAGTGGCAAATCCTTTAAACGATTTACGATTCAACGATCTAACCCTTCAAGGATTCAACGATGGAACTTTATTTTCTTAGACACGGCGAAGCCGATTGGCCGGACTGGAACAAATCCGATGATGAACGTCCGCTGACCAAGCATGGCAAAAAACAAATGCGGGAGGTGGCGAAATTTCTTGATCGTCTGAAGGTGCGACC
>QHPG01000213.1 GCA_003219005.1 Verrucomicrobiota bacterium | reverse complement strand
TGCTGTTGCAGTGGCTGTCGCGCTGGGAGTAGAGGTAGCGGTCGGCGTAGGCGTAAATGCGGGTGTGGGAGTGGGTGTAAATGTAGCCGTCGCCGTTGGGGTCGGGGTAGGTGTGAACGTTGCTGTAGGCGTGGGCGTGGGGCTGGCTGTAGGCGTCGGAGTGGGCGTGCCGCTGCCTGTGGGCGCCTGGATTGCGACCGTCATCGGCGACCCGGTCTTAAAAAAGCCGATCGTCGCAAGCGCATTCTGCGGCGGTTGATCGGCGTCAAAGCGGAAGTTGTAAAGTGTGCCCCAGCGAATCGCATTAGCGTTCTGGTTCTGGGCAAGTGTTTCGCTATTCCAAGTTATGGAATCGGAGGCCTGAGTGACGGTCCATGGCGTGCTGCTGTATCCCTGATTGTTTTGCGTGCCGTCGTTAGCCCACCCGGGTTCCTGTGGTGGCGCGTGAAAATCGATGTTGCTGACATTAACCCCAAGTCCCAAAGGCACGCTGAAAGATTGAATTCCGCGGTCTAGATTCTCGTTGTACACGGCGTATTCGTAATGCCATACACCGGTACTTGGGTTGGTCACTTTGTAACCCATAAACCAAATTCCGTCGTTGCCTGGATCGGGTTCTACTTGGCTCACCGTCCCACCAGTCCAGGCCGTGATGGCTGGCTGCATCTGCATCGTCGAGCCGACGGGAGAAAATGTGAAATTGTTTGGGCCTCCGTTAACGGTAAACCGCCGGTAGGAGACATTGTTATACATGTTGCATTGCCCGGGATGCGACTGACACCACGTGTACTCATGCGGAGTGACGTATTGACCTTCCGCAAAATAGGTCGCTCCAGCGTTGAGCGTCGTGTCCAGATCATTGACCTCAACCCGGATCCGGTGGGATACGCCGTCATGGTTGTGGCCGTTATGGTTATTGGCAACGTTGTTCCCGGAGGGGAAAAAGCCAGAGAAGGGGTTTACCCAGGCGCGCGATCCTAGACCGGTTTGACCCGCGTTTAAGCCTGAGCTGTAAAGATCGGAACAACCCGAGCCAAGATGATCGCCACCCACACCGTTACAGCCGAAGCCACAGGTGTTCGACGAAGCTGCCGCGAAGGTATGTTTCAACCATGACTGCCCAATTTGTTCAAACCGGTCATTGTTATTGGCGGCGCTACTCATGCGATACATGTTCTGCGGAACCACGGGATGATCGTTGTTTGGCAATGCAAACCAATCGGCGTTCTCGGTCCCCCTGTTGCAGGAATCTGTTCCTACCGCCAAACCAACTTGAGTTCCAGCGTGGCCATATTGTGCCATTTCGGGCAGGTTTCCAACGATGACATCCGGGCCCGGTTGAGTGCCAACTGCTGGCTGCCGTAACGCCGGCATCATCATCGATCGCAGCTCGCCATTGACAATCTGGTCGATCTCGATCGGTTCCACCGCGGCGCCCATGGCGATTTTCCCAACGACCGCACCGGCATACGATGGCCGGCCGAGCGCGTTGGCAAACTCTTGTGAAACGATCAGGTTTCCGCCAGTGATGCTTAGGGATTGTGCGTTAGGATCGTAGTCGTACTGATGTCCTTCGATGTTGAAAAAGGTGAATCCCATTTTGCCGTCGCGCACAGCGAGGTCAAAAGCCGCGTCTAAAGCAAGTTTCTCGATAACCAGCTGCTTGAGAGACGCCGATAATCCCGCAGGTAGGCTGTAGCCGGGGGCGTTGACCCCGGCCGGAGAAGAGTTTTGTAGAGCGAGCGCCATTGAGCCCGGCTCGGGTCCACGCAAAAGATCGTTAAAAACCAGAATGGTGAAAAACGAATTCGCCGCGGCGGCGAAATGCAGTGTGGCCGGTCGTGCAACGGAATTGACTCCATTCAAACGGTTGAGATCGAGCTCCATTGTGACGCTGCCGTTTTCAACGATCATCTTTTGGAGTGTGCCGCTTGGCGCGTCTGGGGTTTTCTGTTTGGACTGGGCTGCATAATTTTCTGCGCCACTCCAAAGAAATAACAGCAGGACGAAACAGGTGTGCGTGATTTTTGACATTGGCGGGTTCCTTTGTTGGGATGAGTGCGGAAAGCTTGCGAGCGCTAATTTTTCTCACGCGGTCGCGGCATAAGCAAAGAAGATTTTTCAGAATTTTCTGCGGCACGTCGAGCGACGTAAGTCACGGCTAACTCCACTTCGATGACGAATCACGCCGGCTCGCCCGCTACGGCCGAGGTGGCGGAGTAGGCCGACTCCTCGGAGTGGGCTGAGACCGTGGCGTCGGGGTAGATCTCGGAGTAGTTGTCGGGGTCGCTGTAGATGTAGCCGTAGCAGTCGCTGTAGCGGTCGCTGTGGCAGTAGGTGTTACCGTTGTACTTGCCGACGGCGACGGAGTTGGCGATGGTGTTGCTGTTCCGCATGGCGTGTATAGCACCACATCGTCTATCCACTGGCCCGTGGTATCGCCAGGAGGATTAAACCCATCCTGGTGCGTCAAGAACTTGATGCGCACCGTCTGTCCCACATACGGTGCCATGTTGACCTGCACGTTTGTCCAGTCGGCAGTATCACACAGATGGTAGATCGTCTGCAGGATGGTGCCGGAGCTGTTCGTAATATAAGCATCCTGCCAGTCGAACGATATGCTGTCATTCGTGCAATCCTTGTGCCAGAAGCTCAGTGTTGCTCCAGCAGGCACCGGCCCGAACTGCTGATAGAACGAGCTGTCTCCCAGTGGCTCGTTGCTGTTCTCTTCGCAATAGGTGCTTTGTTGCGGGTTGCCGCCTGCGAACGCGGAATGAGTTCCACTATGCACAAAGTTGGTAGCGATTGCTGGATCGTTGCTGTGGCCGTCAAGGACCCACGGCGGAAAGGTGCCGGTCTCGAATCCTTCGTTAACGATCAACCCTGTGTCGCACGGTGTGACCGTTGCCGTCGGAGTAGGCGTTGAAGTTGGGCTTGGTGTAGTTGAGGGGCTTGCCGTCGGTGTAGGCGTCGGCGTTGCATCTGCCAAAACCGGCGTCTGAATCACAACCGGAATCGGCGAGCCTGTTTTAAAGAAACCTATAGTAGCGGTGGTCGTGTGTGGCGCCTGATTGGAGTCGAACCGGAAATTATACAATGTGCCCCAGCGAATCGCATTCGCGTTCTGGTTTTGTGCAAAGGTTTCCGACGCCCAGCTAATGGAATCGGATGCCTGAGTGACGCTCCACGGCGTGCTGCTGTAACCCTGGTTCATAAATGTCCCATCGTTCGCCCAGCCGGGTTCCTGTGGTGGCGCATGAAAGGCGATGTTGCTCAGGCCCACTCCGGCTCCTACTGGCACGCTAAAAGATTGAATAGCTCGATCGAGGTTCTCGTTATACAAGGCATACTCATAGTGCCAGACGCCCTGCGTCGGATTGGTCACTTTGTAACCTATGAACCAAATACCGTCGTTTCCTGGGTCGGGCTGGACCTGATTTACTGTGGCGCCGGTACCAGCCCAAGCCATGATAGCAGGTTGCATGCGCGCGGTCGCGCCGTTAGCTGAAAACGTGAAGTTCGGTGGGCTGCCATTTACGTTGTACTGTCGGTAAGAGACATTGTTGTACATGTTGCACTGACCCGGGTGCGCCTGACACCACGTGTATTCAGTCGGACTCACATACTGGCCTTCGGCGAAATAAGCAGCGCCAGGATTCTGAGATGGGTCCAGGTCACTCGTCGCCACTGTTACCCGGTGCGAGGTGCCTGTGTGACTATGGCCGCTGTGGTTTGCCGGATCGGTCGGAAAGACGGCCGTGAATGGGTTGACCCATGCGCGTGACCCCAGCCCGCCTTGGCTGGCATTCAAGCCGGAGTCGTAGGTATCAGAGCATCCCGGGCAGAGCTGGTCGCCTGGTATGCAACCGGACGTGTTACACCCAAAGCCGCACTGGTTGTCTTCCAATGCCAGGAACGCGTGCTTTAGCCACGATTGCCCGATTTGTTCGAATCGGTCGTTATTATTTGTGCCCCCGCTCATCCGATAAAGGTTTTGTGGAATAACAGGATGGCGCGTGTCGGACAAAGCATACCAATCGACCGGCTGATCACCATTGTTACATGAGGTTGTTCCCACGCCTACTCCAACAAAATTTCCATTCGTTCCGTATTGAGCTACGTCCGATATATCTCCAACGATCACATCCGGCCCCGGAACGGACGAGGGCGTTCGCGGGCTGGCTGCACCATTCAGAGGCGGCATTACGACCGACTTGGGTTGGCCTTGAACCAATTGCGTGATTTCAACGGCTTGCATTACCGCGCCGATCGAGATGCGTCCAACCAGCGCACCTGCGTCAGATGGCCTGCCGAGCACCGTGGCGAACTCAGTCGAAAGGAGAAGTCTTCCGCCCTTTACGCTAAGCAACTGCGCCCTGGCATCGTAGTCGTACTGATGGCCCTGAATATTGAAATATGTGAAACTTGTTTTCGCGTCGCGAACAGTAAGATCGAACGCTGCATCCGCAGGAAGCTTTTCCACCGCGAGCTGCGGAATCGATTTGTTTAGCGAGAGCGGAAGACTGTAGCCGGCGGCGTTGACCGCGGCCGTCGAATTTTGCTGCACCAAACTCAGCGCTCCCTGCTCGGGCCCGCGCAAGAGATCGTTGAACACGAGGATGGTGAAAAAGGAATTCGCAGCGACGGCGAAATGCAGTGTGGCCGGTCTTGCCGCAACGGAGCTGATTCCATTCAAACGGTTGAGATCGAGCTCCATTGTGACGCTGCCGTTTTCGACAATCATTTTTTGAAGTGTGCCGCTCCCGCCTTCGTCAAGACTCCGGCGGGCAAGCTGGAGCTGGTTGCCGGGACTGTTCTTGGTTGCTGGATTACGCGAGCTCGCCTCGAACGAGGTAAACAGCAGAAGCAATGGAAGGATGAAACCGGTAAGCGTTAACTTTGACA
>QHPG01000212.1 GCA_003219005.1 Verrucomicrobiota bacterium | reverse complement strand
CAGTAACGGCTAGCCATACTCCGACTGCGACGCCTACGGTTACACCTAGCGTAACACCGACTGCCACTGCAACAGCAACAGCAACAGCGACAGCTACGCCGACAGCGACATTAACTCCTACGCCAACCCCATGCACAGGGAGATGTTCACCGACACCGAGGCCTCAGCCTACTCCAGCGCCCCGACCGTAGTGGTCAGAAGAGCTGACCTGTCCGCCGTAGCTTCGGCGAAGGCGGGTGAATGATGATTGGTTGTAGCTATGTGGTAGCTCGGAAACGGCGTGCCAATCGTTAGCAGTGGCATTTGCGTAAGGTGGATCGGCCCGCCGCCGCGGGACAATGTCCGCGCACTCCAAATTCAGTTGCCAGGCGCGACATCTCCGGGCTGATTACGAGTTCAAACTCTAACTTGGATGTTGGGCGCTAACTTAACCGCAATTGCGCTGATGCCGCGAGGTCCGGCCGTGTTCGGCATCTCAGTCGATTTCATTCTATTCGGGCTGACTCTCCTTGGCGTTGCGGTGTTTCATCATCACACCTTGCGTGTTGCGCTCGCAGGCTTGGTGACAATCACTATCTACAAAATCGTTTTCACCGGGTTTAAAACGGGCGATGGCGCAATGGGATTTGTTTCTCACGTCGGGCACGAATGGGTGATCCTTGCGAACTTGCTGTGCTTGCTCACGGGTTTCGCGCTGTTGTCGCGCCATTTTGAGCAGAGCCAGGTGCCGATGGTATTGCCGAAGTACCTTCCCCATGACTGGAGAGCCGGTTTCGGCTTGTTGGCAACGGTGTGGATTCTTTCCAGTTTTTTGGACAACATCGCCGGGGCGTTGATCGGTGGCGCGATGGCGCGTGAGCTTTACCGCGCCAAGGTGCACATCGGTTATCTGGCGGCGATCGTCGCCGCCTCGAACGCGGGCGGCGCCTGGAGCGTGCTGGGCGATACCACGACGACGATGATGTGGATCGGGGGCGTCGCGCCACACCTGGTGTTCGAGGCGATCATTGCCGCGACGGTGGCGCTATTTGTTTTCGGCATACCGGCGGCGATTAAACAGCAACGATATTCGCCCATTTTGCAGCGCGCGCGTCTACATGCGCATGTGGATTGGATGCGCGTGGGCATTGTAGCGCTGGTTCTCGCGCTCGCGCTCGCGACCAACGTGGTCGTGAATCTGAAGTTTCCAAAACAAGCGGATCATTTCCCTTTTATTGGAGTGGCAGTGTGGTTGGCAATCCTGCTCTCCTTAAGAGCCCGCCGACCCGACTGGGAAGTGCTGCGCAGCGCTTTCAAGGGCTCCGTCTTTCTGCTTTCGCTGGTATTAATCGCCTCAATGATGCCAGTGGAAGAATTGCCAGTCCCGACTTGGAGAACCACGTTTGGCCTGGGCTTTGCCTCCGCCGTGTTCGACAACATTCCGCTGACGGCCCTGGCGCTTAAACAGGACGGCTATGACTGGGGTTTTTTGGCGTATGTAGTCGGTTTTGGCGGCTCCATGATTTGGTTCGGCTCGTCAGCAGGCGTGGCGCTCTCCAACATGTATCCCGAGGCAAAATCAGTTGTGCAATGGCTGCGTCACGGCTGGTACGTGGTGGTAGCATACGTGATCGGGTTCTTCGTGATGCTTGGCGTGTTGACCTGGCAGGCTGATGTGGCGCACAGGCCGCGCGGCCAGCCCGTGTCGGCGGCGCGGTAGCGCGCAGTTTGATCTCGCCGAGTTCTGAAGAGAATCCGGCCGAGCACCTTTCCGTGGTTTGTTTTTCCATCGGGTCGGCGTAAAGAATGCGCGTGAATGAAGCGCCGAAGAAATTTCATTTCCTCGGAATTTGCGGGAGTGCCATGGCGTCGGTGGCGGCAGCGCTGCAAGAGCGCGGCTTTAAAGTCACTGGTTCAGACGAAAACGTTTATCCGCCAATGTCAAAATTCCTCGAGGAAAAGGGCATCGTGCTGAAGGCAGGGTATCGCGCGGAGAACATCCCGGCCGATGCGGATGTAGTAGTTATCGGCAACGCCATGAAGCGCGGCAATCCGGAAGTGGAAGTCGTGCTGAACAGAAAGCTGTTTTACCTCTCGTTGCCGGAAGTGTTGAAAAATTATTTTTTGCGGGGCCGCCATAATCTCGTCGTTACCGGCACGCACGGCAAAACAACCACCACGGCACTGCTTGCATGGATCTTGGAGAAAGCGGGACGCAAGCCCGGTTATCTGATTGCGGGGCTGCCGAAAAATTTTGCCCAGGGCGCGCGTCTGAACGACACGAAATATTTCGTGATTGAAGGCGACGAGTACGACACTGCGTTTTTCGACAAGCGGTCCAAATTCATTCACTACCTACCGGAGCTGGTGATCGTAAACAACATCGAGTTCGATCACGCGGACATCTTTAAGAATCTCGACGAAATCAAGCTCAGCTTCCGGCGCTTACTCAATATCGTTCCTCAAAATGGAATGGTGCTCTTGAATGGCGACGATCCCAATTGT
Source organism: Verrucomicrobiota bacterium (assembly GCA_003219005.1). Taxonomy (GTDB): domain Bacteria; phylum Verrucomicrobiota; class Verrucomicrobiia; order Chthoniobacterales; family UBA10450; genus Udaeobacter. Next base: position 3,023 of record QHPG01000212.1, on the reverse strand, counting down.
GTGGAAGTCGCCAAAGATTGCCTGGCGCAAATAATCGAGATCGGCTTCTCGAAGAATTGTGCCCAGCGAATCCGTGACGTCGCTTACCCGGCTGAGCGTTCCAGGTTCAAGCTCGGGGAAGACACTTTCGAAATTCCCCTCGTTGGCGAATTCAATGTCCACAATGCGGCGATGGCGGCGATGGCGGCGCGATTTTACGATGTGCCGAAGACGAAAATCGACGCTGCATTCAAGAGTTTTGCGGGGATTGCGCGGCGGCTGGAGCTTCGCGGCGAAGCGCGGGGCGTGAAGGTGATTGACGATTTCGGCCACCATCCCACGGCAATCGCGCAGACGTTACAAGCGCTGCGCCAGTGCTATCGCGGTCACCGGCTCTGGGCTGTCTTCGAACCGCGCTCGAACACGACTCGGCGAGCGATCTTTCAGCAACAACTTCCTGACGCGCTAAAATTGGCCGATGGAGTTTTCATCTCCCAGGTGGCAAGGCTGGAACAGATCCCCGAAGCTGAGCGACTAAAACCAGAGCGAGTTGTGGCTGCGATTGCCAAGGCTGGCCGAGCTGCGTTTTACGAACAGAATGCCGACGCGATCGTAGATCGAATTGTTCCAATGCTCCGGCCGAAAGACGTCGTGGTGGTTTTCAGTAACGGCGGGTTCGATAACATTCATGAGAAGTTGCTCGCGAGGTTGCGAGCGTGATTGGAAGACAGGCTGGCAGCCTGCCGGCCGAGTCAGGCAAGTTGCCTGACTTCCTAATGCAGTGGTGCCGCGCTCGTATGATCGTGCACAATACGCCAGCCTTCTGGCAGGCGTTTAAAGATGAGTGTGAAGCGTCCATGCGGCTGGTCATTTGGACGCTTCAAGCTCCAGCGACCGAGCGCCACAGCCGCATCAGGTGAAAGCAGCGTGATCTCGAGATCCGAAAAGATGAGCGTGCCCATTTTCGCGCGATCGGAATATTTTTTCCTGTAACGCTCGCGCACGGTTTCCCAGCCGCGTCTAATTGTGTCCTCCGAAACGAAGACGATCGATGCTGATCGCGCGTAGCCATTCATGAACCTGTCGATATCGCCTCGGTTCCATGCGTTCTGCTGCTCATGAAGGACGGATCGGATCTGAGCAGTTGCGTCTTGCGTTTGCATCGGCGCGGCAGAGACAATCGCCGCCACCGAGGTACAGAAAATGATTGTGAGGGCGCGTCTGCTCCCGGGAGTTGAACGGCGGCGAATCGCTTGCAGCATCGGTAATCTTTGGTAAGCTACCAGCCCTGCCTCATCCAGCGCCAGCATTAAAGGATGGTCTCAACCGAGGGAAATACGTTGACGGGTTTCATAAATCTATTACGGTCGCCCATCCACCCAGATAGGACTGTGCACCGGCTTTTCTGCATCGCGATGCTCACGCTTGCCAGCGCGAGCGCAGTTTTGGCTCAGGGCGGACCGCAGCGTCCCGAGCCAGCGCCGGCTGTCCAGGTAGCGAATCCGCAACCGGCAGATCCGCCTGCCGCTCCAAGCACGCCGGGGACGGTTCGACTCCAGTTTCCAAACAGCGATGTAGTCGATGTATTGCATCTGTACGAACAGCTCACCGGCAAAAAGCTGATCATGGACAATTTTGTGCAGGGTAAGGTGAACATTTTCATCGCTAAAGACGTGTCGCGCGATGAGGCAATCAAGATCATCGAGATCAGCATGGCGCTCAACGGGATCTCGCTTGTTCCGGCCGGCCGCGACCTGGTCGACATCGTGGGGGCCGGCCAGAATCCTCGGAAGGCTCCGGTACCAATTATTTCCGACATGGCGGACATTCCAGCGGGGAACCCTGTGGTCAGCTTTTTGTTCAAGCTGCAGTACGCGGATCCGCAGGAGCTTCAACAGGTGTTGATGGCGTATTTCCAAGGGAGCTCAGGCACGATCAATATTCTGGCCCTGCCAAAATCGTCCAGCCTGTTGGTGACACAGAACGCCGACATCATTCGGCAGCTAGCCGGCGTAATTGACCAAGTGGACGTGGCACCAGCGGAAGTGGTGAGCGAGTTCATCAAGCTCGAGCGTGCCGATGCCAGCAAAGTAGTCGATATGCTCAAGGATATTTTTGAAAAGGGCACTGAGACGACACCGGGTCAGCCGGGTGTTCGCTCGGTGAAGATGCCCGGGGCACCGCCGCAGCAGATGCCAGTCGAAGGCGGCGGGAGTTTGTTGTCTGAAGAAGCAATAATCGTAGGTAAAATTAAACTGACTCCCGACGTCCGCACCAACCGCATTCATGTTGTGACGCGGCCGATCAACATGCCGTTCATTCGTCAATTGATCCACGAATTTGATGCGAACGTTGAGTTTGCGAAACCGGTCACACGGTATTTGAAATACGTTTCGGCCGGTGAGGTTCTGCCAGTGCTTGTTCAGGCGTTGACCGAACCGGGGACGGAGGGTGGCGCTGGCGCGGGCGGAGGCGGAGGGATTCCAGGAGCTTCACCTTCGCAGGGAGGACAAGCCCAGCGCAAGGCGAATTACTCGGGGGGGACAAATCCGATGTCCAGCTTGACCGGGAGCGAGACAGGCACTGCTGGCGGCGGCACACTCAACATTTCAGAAGAACTTTCCACGCAGCCGGTGGACACCACGCCTAAAGCAGTCACCATCGGAAACTCAAAGCTCATCGCCGATCAGCGTGCGAACTCGATTATCGTTCTTGGCAATCGCGAGGTCGTCGTGAAGGTGCAAAAAATCCTCGACGAGATGGACGTCAAAGCGCCACAGGTTGCGTTGAGCACGGTAATTGGCCAGTTGACACTTAGTAACAATGAAGAATTCGGTGTCGATTGGTTCGCCAAGTACCAAAACAAACTGGTGGGAATCTCCCGCAACAACTCCATATTTGGGAACAACGATCCGAGAATTCCGGTGCCAGGTTCTTCCGTTTCACCCGCACCGGTCATTGGAAACGGATCAATCATCGATCCTTCAAACCTGATCAACTTCAGCTCGATCATTCAGAACGTAGCCAATGGCACAAACGTTTAC
>QHPG01000211.1 GCA_003219005.1 Verrucomicrobiota bacterium | reverse complement strand
GCGCTCGTACGCACTCATGATCAGGTCGCAATTCCCGCTCAAATCCCCGACCGTCGCGTTAATTTGAGCAAAACCCACTTTCATGCGCGTTAAAGCAGGTTATGCGCAAGGTCGTAGCGGGCAATCGTGTTTTTGCATTGGTAGGGCGCGTCACTCCGTGCGCGCCGCTTGGGCGTGCGAACGAACGGCGCGCAGAGGACTGCGCGCCCTACCTGGCCCCGCGCGCAAGGGTACCGCTCGACGTGACAGCCACGATGGCTGTGTCACCTGCCGTAGCTCACGCGCCAGATGGTGCCGTTGCCGTCTTCGCTGATGAGGAGGCTGCCGTCTTTGGCGACGGTGATTCCAACCGGGCGACCCCACACCTGGCCTTCGGGCGTCACGAAACCCGTCACAAAATCTTCATATCCGCCGAGCGGTTTGCCCGTTGAATGATCGAACGGAACACGTGCGACTTTGTAGCCGGTGCGTTTCATCCGGTTCCATGAGCCGTGGAACGCAGCGAAGATGTCGCCTTTGTATTCGGCCGGGAATTGATCGCCGGTGTAGAAGCACAAGTTAAGCGTAGCCGAGTGCGCCTGCACGAGCACATCTGGGACGATGACTTTGTCCGCGAGCTCAGGATGTTTCCCTTTGTGGCGCGGGTCGGCGTGATTCCCGATGTAGAACCACGGCCAGCCGTAAAAGCCGCCTGGGCGCACGCTGCTGATGTAATCGGGTGGCAAATCTTCTCCGATTTCGTCCCGCTCGTTTGTGCTCATCCACAGCTCGTTGCTGCCCGGGCGAAACGCGATGCCGACGGCATTACGAATTCCCCACGCGTAAACTCTTCGATCCGTGCCATCGGGGTTGAACTCAAAGATTCGCGCACGATCGGCTTCCGCGGCGTTATCGGAAACGTTCGCGCGCGAGCCGATGGACACATACATTTTTTTGCCGTCAGGCGAAGAAACGATGTCCCGCGTCCAATGTCCGCCGCTGCGCAGGTGCGCCGCGCCGCCGGAGAGATGCGCGCCCAGTTGTTCTGCGGGTTTCAGTCACGTCCGGCTTTCCCAAGCCTTTGGTGTCGCGCAACACTTTGATTCGATTGGCCCGACTCTCGACGACAAAGATGTCGCCATTCGGCGCGGTCAGCAGAAATCGCGGATCGCGAAAGCCACTCGCATAGAGGTCGATTTTAAAACCGTGCGGAACCTGTGGTTGAGCATCCGCCGGTCGTCGCGCGACGCGTGCGGGATTAATTGCCAGAACATTTGAACTCGGCGCAGGCAAATCCTCGACGGTGATCTTGCGCCGCGCGCCGGGCGCATCGCTTTTCCAATCGCCCATTGCGGCTTTGCCGGTAAGGAGCGTGCCGCTCTCGGCACCTCCTCCCAAGGGCACCGCGACGGTGAAACTGACTGCAATGAAGATTGCGCAAGAAACCGAGTAACCTCGCCAGCGGTTTTCCATTCACGTTTCCAATCGATTTCGACAGCAAGATTGCGCGGATCGGGTAGCGCATGCGTCCCCGCGTGCTGGTTTCGGCGTCGCGCCGAAACGATCTTTCCTTTGAAATTGAACTGAGGGGGCCGAGTCAAACGAAACGGAAAAGTGCGCGATCGCGAGACGCTCGCCAGACACGCGAGACGCGTGTGCTACCCAGGGGTACCGGATCGAATTAGTGTGCGATCGTGCTCAGTTTTTCCACCAGTATCTCGCTTTTCTTGCGATCGTTGATCACAAACGTGTTGTTTTCTCCCAGAGTGGACCACGGTCCGCGCGGCACTTCACTAAAATCCACAAACCGCCAGTCGGTCACATCTGTGCTTTGTAGTCCGAGGAAGTCGCGTACAGCGGGCGAGACATCGAGGCCCGCGCCTTTGTTGAGATTGGGTTTTGGCCGTTCGTTACCAAAAACATATTGCCAATGATCACTGCGGAATGGCCCGGCATCTTCCCACTGCGCATACGCGACACGATTGCCTTTGCGAATGGCGACCCAGCGGCCTTTGCAAGTCGAAACAGCGGGGCCTTGATAAGCTTCGTTGAACCACGGAACGACGCGCGGCGCTTCGGGTCGATGGCCCTCCTTTGCTTTGTCATTGTAGGGAAGCGCGCAGTAAAAAGGGTTCTGCCGCGGTGTGAATTTTACAGGAATGTAATTGCTGCGATTTGCGGGATCAGGATCGTCAACTCCGCCATAATTTTTGGTCCAATCTTTGTCCCAGGAGCTTACCCGATTGGGCACCGGATTCTTAGGGGCCGGTTTTTCGCCGATCCAAAAGATGGTCGTCACGATTTCCTTTTTCCACGGGAAACGCTGTCCTGGGTCGGGCTGATCTCCCGCCAACTGCCCCGGCGTGAACGCGATTGAACTCACATCGAATGAACGATCCTCTCCCGATTTCTGAGATTTTTTGCTGAACTTGGTTTTTGCCGGCTCCGCCTTTGAAGCTGTGCCATGGGCGAAGAGAGACGTGATCGACGAAAGGATGACCGCGATCGTGTGAGTAAATTTTCCAGGTTTCATTAGCTGTGGTCTTAAGGCAGCGCGAAACAAAGACGCGTACGTCTTTCTTATTGGTTCGTTTACGAGGACGCGGATGCGCGTCAGTCGCGGCCAATTCAGATGCGCCGTTAAAAAATGCTCGCGGAATCTCGGTATGGATTCGAATTAGTCAACCCCGAAAATTGCGAAAGATTTCGGAGCTGTAGCCACCGGCCTGTGGCCGGTCTCCACCTTCGGAATCATACAAATTTTCCCGGATTCAAAATGTCGTTTGGATCGAGAGCTTGTTTGAGCCGGCGATGCACGTCACGCACTGCCTCACTGGTCGCCTGTGGCCACCAGCGTTTCTTTGCCAGACCGATCCCGTGCTCACCAGTAATTACACCGCCCCACGCCAGCACCTGCGCGAAAAGATCGTCGAGCGCACGCTCGACTTTTTCGCGCACAGCTGCGTCGCGGTTGTAGCGATCCGCCATGATGTTGACATGAATGTTGCCGTCCCCGGCATGCCCAAAGCAGGCGATCGGGAACCCATGCTTTTTCTGTAGTGACTCGGCGAATTCCATTAGATCGACTAAGTGGCTGCGCGGCACGACCACATCTTGATTCAACTTTGTGAGGCCGGTCGCGCGCAATGAGTTGCTGAACTGGCGGCGCAATGCCCAGAGCTTTTCGCAATCTGCTTCACCGATCGCCGTCTCGAGCGCGTTTGGTTTCCTTTTTTCAAGTAATTCGCGAATGGCTGCGGACTCGCTGCGGACGCTTTCCTCTTGTCCATCCAGATCGATCAGCAAATGTGCGTTTCCCTCAGGCACAATCGTTTTGCCCAGATCGCGTCGCGCTGCTTCCAGTGTGAAATGATCGGCGATCTCCAATGACGACGGCAAAAATCCCGCCGCAAAAATCGCCCGCACCGCTTCGGCGGCTTGTGTGGCCGTAGCGAAAGCAGCGGACAATGTGGCGCGTGCGGGCGGAAGCGGGAGCAGACGCAGCGTGATCTCTGTGACCACGCCGAGCATCCCTTCCGACCCGACGAAGAGACCGATCAAATCGAAGCCTGTCTTATTCTTGTGGACGCGACCACCCGTGCGCAACACGTCGCCACTGGCGAGCACCACTTCGAGACCGATCACGTAATTGCGGGTCACGCCATATTTCAAACAGCGCGGGCCGCCCGCATTTGTCGCCACGTTTCCACCGATGGTGCAATCTTTCATGCTCGCTGGATCCGGCGGATAAAATAATTTTTGCGTGCGCACCGCCGCTTTCAAATCAGCGGTAAACACACCGGGCTCAACAATTGCCACCGCATCGGCAAAACTAATTTCCTTGATCCGGTTCATCCGCATCAGCGACAGGGCAATCCCGCCACGCGCCGGCACGCACCCGCCCACATAACCAAAGCCGCCGCCGCGCGCTGTTACCGGAATTTTTTCGCGCGAGGCAAACTGAAGCAGTTTGCTTACGTCGCTCGCTGATCTTGCAAAGATGACAACTTCCGGTTGTTGTGCCGCGAACCATTTATCGCCGCTGTGCGCGGCGAGCACTTCCGGATCGTCCATGACAATCTCGTTGCCAAGGATTTCTCGAAGCTTCAAAGCGAGTTCCATACAAATGAAGGTCGCGCAGCTGAGTTGTAGGGCAACCCCGAACGCTTTCGGGGTTGCCAAGCGCAGCGACGGCAGGCGATGCGCCTGCCCTACAATTGTTTCGCGATCGCGATTCGATAATGCCGCGCGCTCTCCATTCGTGCAATGAGCGCCTCGGCTTTAGGATAAATCACAGGCTTGCTCGCGTCCGCGCCGGCGAATTCTTTTACTGCATCCATGGAATCGAACCGCAGCAGCGTGACGAATTCCACTTCATCGCCATCTTCGCGGATAAACAATTCTGCGCCGTGATAGCCTTCGATGTTTCGGGCCGCGATGTTCGGAAAAATTTCGTTGCGCAGCATCTCTGCATAGGCCTTCGCATCTGCTCGTTTCGTCCAGCCGTGCCAGATCCGCGCAATCATATTGTCGGTCCTTTTTGCGCGCCGTCATTCCGAGCCGCGCAGACGGCGAGGAACCTCGCAACGCAAGACTGATCACACAAATGTAGTTTGAGTGATCAAATCGAAATTGTGAGGTCCTTCACTTCGTTCAGGATGACAGTTCACATGCCCATGATTTGGTAACCGCCATCGACGTAGATGACCTGGCCAGTGATAGCTGCGGCGGCGTCGCTGGCGAGAAAGACTCCAGTCGCGCCAAGCTCGGCGGGATCGCAACTGCGTTTCAATGGCGCGCGCTCCTGGTAGTGTTTTAACATCGACGTAAACCCACTGATTCCACGCGCGGCCAGCGTTTGGACGGGACCGGCGGAAATGCAGTTTACCCGGATTTTTTTCGGGCCGAGATCGTAGGCAAGATAACGAGTGCTGGCTTCGAGGCTGGCCTTGGCCACGCCCATCACGTTGTAATGCGGCACGACCTTTTCAGCGCCATAATAGGTCATCGCCACGATACTTCCGCCATTGGTCATCAGCGGCGCCGCTTCGCGCGCGAGCGCCACCAGCGAGTACGCGCTGACATCGTGCGCGACACGGAACGCTTCGCGCGTGGTGCTCACGAAATCGCCTTCTAGCGCTTCTCGCGGCGCGAACGCGAGCGAGTGCAGCATCAAATCGACGCGATCGGTTTCGTTCCGTACTCTTTCGAAGAATGTTTTGATCTCATCGTCGCTCGAAACATCGCACGGAAATAACGGCGTCTTTTCTCCGAATTCGCCGACGAGTTCCTCGACATTTTCCTTCAACCGCTCGCCCTGGTAGTTGAAAATCAAGTGCGCGCCAGCGGTGGCCCACGCCTTCGCGATCGCCCAGGCGATGCTGCGCTTGTTCGCCACGCCGAACACCAGGCCGATTTTTCCTGATAAAACTTGCTGCGTCATAAGCTCTGCATGATACGTGCATTTCAGACATCGCAAACCTGCTGGTCTTCGCTATAAGCCGTCTCATACTGTCATTCTGAGCCCTTCGGCTTTGCTCAGGACAGGCTTCGCGAAGCTGCAACGCAGCGGACAAAGTCCGCGAGGCCAGGCTTTCAATCTCGGATCAAATTTGGATCCGTTCCGCCAACGCCAAATAAACAGAGATGTTTCGCTTCGCTCAACATGACAGCACCATTTATAAAATGAGCGATGAGTTCTAGAGTTTTATCTTCCTAAGATATGCCTGCGATCGGAATCACTGGGGGAATTTGCACCGGCAAAAGCACCTTTTGCGAATGTCTGCGCGAGATTCTTCCCGCAGCGAAATTTTTCAATGCCGACCAGGCAGCGCACGATCTGGTCGAGCTTCCGGAAGTGAAACAGGAAATTCGAGAAAAATTTGGCCGCGGGGTCTTTTCAAGCGATCGAGCCTTGAACCGAGCGAAACTTCGAGCGATAATATTTGGCAACGCAACCAGGAAACGTGCGCTTGAGCGGATCCTCCATCCGCGGATTCGCCGCCAATGGAGGGCCGAGGCGAAAAAGCATCGCAATTCTCCCGATTTTTTCTTTGCGGATATTCCACTTCTTTATGAAACCGGCGGTGAAACATTGTGCGACCGAGTGGTGGTGGTGGCTCTTTCGTACAAGGTGCAGCTAGGCCGCTTAATGCAGCGGATGTCGATTAAACCGTCCGAAGCCAAGCAAATGATCAACTCGCAAATGCCGCTGGATGAAAAAATCAGACGCGCAGATCACGTCGCCTGGAATAACGGCGATCGAGCGACGCTTGCCAAACAGGCGCGATTTCTCGTCGCATTATGGCAAAAGCAATCATGGACGAAAAAGTAGAGGCGTTCGCATCTTCCGGGGACGTTATTCAGGAGCCGGGGTCGACGACCCCGGCTACAGCAGCGCGCTCGCTTGATCCGCGCCGCATTAGCCGGTGGCGCAACGGTTACTGCGGAAGGTTTTCTCGATCAGGTGAGCGATTCCTTTGCGGTGTTGCGCTGGCCCAAATTAAATTTTTTGACTGTGCCTGAGGACGTTGCCGTTCCGCGTGCCCTCATCGAGCAGCATCACCTGCGACCCGGGCAAAAAGTTGCCGGGACCGTACGACTGCCGGTCCAGCGCGAAAAATTCCTCTCGATTGATAAGGTCACAAACATTGAAGGCCAACCTGCCGGCGAGTGGACCGAACTGACGCACTTCGACAAGCTAACGCCGCAGTTTCCACAGGGCAGGATAATTCTGGAAAATCCCGAGACAAATTCCATCTGTGCGCGCGCGGTGGATTTGCTGACGCCGCTTGGGCGCGGGCAACGCGGTCTCATCGTTGCGGCGCCGCGAGTGGGCAAGACCATCCTGCTCAAGGAAATCGCAAAAGCGATTCGGGTAAATCATCCGGACATTGTGCTCATCCTGCTTTTGGTGGACGAGCGGCCGGAAGAAGTGACGGATCTGGAGCGGGAAATCGATTGCCAGATTTATCATTCGAACTTTGACGAGAGCGTGCAGCGGCACGTGCAAGTTGCCGAGATGGTGCTGGAGCGCGCCAGGCGTCTTGTGGAAATGAAGCAGGACGTGGTGCTTTTGCTCGACAGCATCACGCGGCTTTCGCGCGGATACAATAATCTGGAGCCGGGCAGGGGCCGGATTATGTCCGGCGGCGTGGAAGCGAAGGCGCTTATCAAACCGAAAAAGTTTTTCGGCTCGGCGCGCAATGCGGAAGAAGGCGGCAGCCTGACCGTGCTCGCGACAGCTTTAACCGAAACCGGCAGTCGAATGGACGAATTAATTTTCGAAGAATTCAAGGGAACCGGCAATATGGAGTTGCATCTCGATCGCGGGTTGCAGGAGAAGCGGCTTTATCCGGCGATCCATCCGCTCCTTTCAGCTACGAGGCGCGAGGAGTTGCTTTATCATCCCGATGAATGGGAGCGCGTGCTGATGTTGCGCAAAACGATGGCAGCGCTTCCGCCTCTAGAGGCGATGGAAAAACTGATCGATAATCTGCAGGCGACGAAGACGAATGCGGAATTGCTCTTGAGTGGGTTGAGGTGAGGTGAATGACAAAGCACGAATGACGAAGGAAGCACGAATGACCAAAAAACGAAGCGGCGCTCCCACTCTTGATCGTCATTCTGGCTTTGTCATTCCTTCGTCATTAGACATTCGACATTCGTCATTGCCATTGGATCTTATTGCGAGCGAGCCCGAGTTGGCTGAGGCGCTCAAGAAAATTGGCGATTCCGATCGCGTTGCCATCGACACCGAGGCGGACAGCCTGCATTCGTACCGCGAGAAACTTTGTCTGCTCCAGATCAGTGTGCCTGCCGCGATCAACGCTCGCGGCTACAACGACTTCATCGTCGATCCGCTGGCTGGTATCGATCTCGAGCCTCTGCGCCAGGCGCTCGAACCCAAAGAAATTGTCTTGCATGGCGCCGACTACGATCTGCGAATGCTGCGGCGCGGCTTGAATTTCGTCGCACGGAAAATCTTCGACACGACGATTGCAGCGCGTCTCCTTGGAATTCGCGAATTCAGTCTGGCTGCGCTGGTGAAACGCTACTTTGGCCTGGAACTTCCCAAGGGTTCACAGAAAGCGAACTGGGCAAAACGGCCGTTGCCCGCTCGAATGGCTGAATACGCGATTAACGACGTGCATCATCTGTTACCGCTTGTTGAAAAATTGGAAATCGATTTAAACCATTATCAGCGCCGGGATTGGTTGCGGCAATCATGTGAGCGTGCCATCGAGCAGGCGACTGTCGCGCGCGTCCGCAACGAGGACGAGCTTTGGCGTGTCCGCGGATCAGGCGCGCTTCGCGGGCGTCCCGCTGCGGTGCTGCGCGCGCTTTGGCATTGGCGCGAAAGGGAAGCGGAGATGGTTGATCGCCCGCCATTTCACATCTTACAAAATGAGAAACTTTTGAACGCTGCGTTAAGTTTTGATTCAGGGAGCGTGCCCGATTACAAACATTTTTCCCACCGCCGACGTGAGGCATTTCGCGAGGCGGCACGAAGTGCATTGCAGGCGCCTGAATCGGACTGGCCGGTGTTGCGCCGGCGCCTTGGAACCCGGCCAACTGCCGAGACAGTGCGGTGCACAGAGGAGCTGCGGCGCCGGCGCGACAAATCAGCTGAAGAGCTCGGCTTGGAGCCATCCTTGATTGCGCCGCGCAGCGCGCTCGAGACGATCGCGGCAGACCGCGCGCGAGCAGCGTCATTGCTGGTTCCATGGCAACGTGAATTGCTTGGAATACAAGGGTGATTTTTTGCGCCGACGAAATACACGAAAGGCCGCTAAAATTTAGAACCGACATTCCAGCGCTGACATTCGAATTATTTTCGCTTTGTTTCGCACCTGCCACGCCGAAGGCTTCGCGAAGGCGGGTGTTTCGTGGGCAATCCCCTTATCCGAGAAATCCGTGTCAATCCGTAGTCAAACCTTCGGTTTCGGCGGAGCCCCGCTGCGCTATCTGCGGTTTAATGTTCCATGGCTGGCAGCAAAAATTTAGTGCGCAATGCGTAAAAATTGCTTGACCAAACAAAAGACAAGCCTCAAAAAAGCCACCGAATTTTTGGCCATGCGCATATAAATCGATATTTCCCCCTGCCTGAAAACCTCGGCGCGATTTGACGGATCTTTTTCGAATTTTCCAAAGATTTTGGAAACTTTGCCCGGAAAATCCCGAAGAAGAATGATGGAAGAAAAACCATATAAAAACAACTAGCAGAATTAGAGGTTACGTCATTCACAGCGGCATTGCCGCCGTGTTTTCCTCGTTCGCCCTTATTGCTCTTGCTGGGCGTTCAATTCTCCGAATGGACCGGCAAAATCGCCATTCGCCTCTCCTGGTTGGACGAATCAAGCTAAAACCCTGGCCTTCGCCGATCGCGTCGCGTACCAGCGCGCGGTTGAAGAAATTTACTGGCGTCATCGCGACTGGCCGGCAACAGACAGCAGCGCTAAGCCCTCGCTCGATCAGGTGATGCCGCAGGCGCAGATCGAAAAGAAGGTAGAAGATTACCTGCGCAACTCGCAGGCGCTCGAGGATTACTGGCAAAAGCCGATCACGTCCGAGC
>QHPG01000210.1 GCA_003219005.1 Verrucomicrobiota bacterium | reverse complement strand
CCTCATCCAAACAATGCTCGGCCATTTTGCGTCCCACTCCCGAGCCCTGCGCGTCTGACGCGACCATGAATGCGGCGTTGGCGACGTGCGAGCCGGGACCGAGTTGATTTGGTCTCAAAATGTAAGTGCCGAGAACGCGGCCGTCTTTTTCTGCAACGTAAGTATGCGTATCGGCTCGAAACCAATAAGCCAGCGCCTCTTCGCGGGACATTTGCGGATCGAATGCGTAGGTGTCGCCGGCCGCGACGACCTCGTGAAAAATATTCCAGATCGCGTCCCGATCTGCTTCGGTTGCTGCGCGGATTTTCATTATTGGTGATCCATATTGTAAAGAAAGTCCCGAAGGTTTAGAGTTCCGCGTTGATGCGGCCGGGGAGCGCGCGCACGCGGTGCGCCGCCTGAAGGCGGAACTCCAAACTTCGATTGAGAGCTAACAAAGCGCGAGCCAAGCAGCGAGCGCGGCGAGTTTCTGTTCTGCGCGCCACGGTCCTTGCGTAGCTCGGCCAAAATCTTGGATCACACGCCGCACGTTCTCATTCGATTCTTTGAGTTTCGCAGCGCCTTGGGCGTACGCGTTGCGCTCGATGAAAACGTCCGTGCGAATGTGTTGTGCCTGCAAGGCTTCCTCGAGCACCGTGCGAAATAACTGGCCTTCGAAGGCGTGCGCGCGAATGTGCGGATTCGCGATTGAGGCGGGATCAAGTTGGCTTCCGACCACAAGAGCAGCGCGCGTGATCGCGTAACCTTTCTCTCTATAACCAGCAATGAGCGTCGTGATCGACTGTGTTGCAATGCATTGCACCACACGCACGCGCCGTTTTATTTTTGTCGTGTCCGTTTCAAGTTTGCCCATTGTCGCGTGATAGGGCTGTCGCGTTTCGGGAAGTCGCAGATCGGATAAGTCTATCCGCCGGACATCACAGAGCTGAGGCGAACGAGCTGGACCCGTCAGCAGCACTGCAGCCGCCCAGCCGGATTTTACTCGAAAGCCGAGGGCCGCAGGTTGCGGCTTCATCTGGTTCGAAATGTCACAGGAACTGTCACTGCCCATCCCTGGCCGGGTGAAGATTTCCATTGCCGAAGCGTATTGATCGCAGCTTCGTCAAAGAGCCGGTTTCCTGTGGATTGGATGAGTTGGATATTCGTTACATTTCCCTGCGCATCGAAACTTAGCCGAAAGCGGCCCGTGCCCGAAAGGCCGGGCTGAGCGGCCCTGGGAGGAAACGCTGGCGCAGGCGCATAAATTAATCGCGGCTTCGGGGTTGGCCGCGGCGTGGCACGCGTCTCGGCGGTTGCTGCCCAGTTGGGCCGGGTGTCATCCGCAACACGAGACAACAACGAGCCCAGTGCGGCGGAAGGACGAGCGATGGTTGGTTCTCCGGCTGAGGTAACGACGCCAATTACTTCGCCATCTCTGTTTAGGACAGGAGATCCGACTGAACTTTGAGGGCTTGCTCCAGCAATTTCCAGACGCTCGGACTCCTGTGAAGCAATCGTCGTTTCACGAACGCTGCCCTCGTTTCCGGCCAATGCACTGCCCATTACCATCACGCCTGCGCCCGGGGAAAGATTGCTGTTCTTATTTGGTTCGACAAATGTGACCCGCTTTACGTCGGCCTGTAGAACCGCGAGATCCAATGCTTTCGAGGCCGCGAGAATGCCACTGACATTATGGATTCCGCCGTCTCCCGTTTTTGCGACAGCATTGATTCCGCCCTCGATTGCTTGCGCCGTAGTAACCAATCTACCGTCTGGGGAAATAAAGAAGCCGCTCTCCGTTCGCAGCAAATTCCCCTTTTCATCAAAGACGCTCACCCAAATTACCGCCGGCCGTACCCTTGTTTCCAGTCTCGCTAAATCGGACGATGGACTTTGATTGGTTTTTGCTTCACGCGGCGGAGTAGTTGGCAGCACGACATTCGGCGATCGCGCCGGAGTCATCCCCGGCGACATTGATGGCGAGGGAGACTGGCCGACAACCTGGCTTGTCGATGTTCGCCCACATCCCACAGCCGCAAAGACAGCCAGCCACAGCGCGTATCGAAGCAGCGGCAGGCGGAGATTCATTTGCTTCCTTCGGATGTATTGTCGCGCCTTAGACCACACTCGATCAAGGCCACGAATTCTACCTATGATCGCGACTACTCGAGAAAATAGACGTCAGGTTTGTCGCTCACTCCCGCTTTTTGCATCGCCTGGCGCAGGTCATCCGAAGCGGCGAACGCTTTCGCCTTGTCAGGATCTTCCACTGAAAACAGCAGGATGACTTCATTTGGATTCTCGATGTTGCGCAAAAGATGAACCTCTTTCAGCCCGGCCTTCTGTCGTGCCGAAAGATGGTCGTCATAGACAGGTTTCCATTTTGCGAAATCAGCAACTTTGTGGCGAACCAGCATGTGCATATCGATTGGCTCCTTTCTATCGTTGTTTTATCGTCGCCATGAAAGGAGTCAATGGCGTTTAAAGTACTGCACTGCCTTCTCGTGTTCCTTCGCCGCAGCCTTTGTCTTGAAGGTTCCGAGATTTCTTCGCTTACCCGTCTTCGGATTTTTCTTGCGGGAATACAGCCGGTACTTGCCGGATTTCAGCTTCCTGATCATAAGAATTTCTCCGCGGTTCGAGTCTCACCCATGCAGAGGCTTGCTATCGCGCGTCTGCGTTAGACAAACCACGCTCCATCCAATATTCGCAAACGGAATGGAGCCCGCGCTCCTCCCTACGGAGATGAAATTCTGTGGGGTTCTAAAGGACAGCTTTTCGTCTAGCCGTACCTAGAAAAAAAAGCACGAGCAGCGCGGCGAGAATTCCGAGATTAGTCGCCAGATGAGCGGGCAAGCTCCAGTGTTGGCTGGCGTGACCGAAACAACCGCAGGTGATATCGAGCCCGCGAACTTTCGCCGCGATAGTCGCGAGCGTGAAGACCACGATCAGCACGGTTAGAATCGATAGCGCGCCGCGATACAGAAATCGGAAGATGAGTCCGAGGCCACACAAAATTTCCAGCCACGGCAAATAAAATGCCAGCGCGACACTGAGAGTCCACGGCAAGATCCTGTAATTATTGATGTCGTGGGCGAACTGAGCCGGGCCGAGCATCTTGAGCACGCCAGCATAGATGAAAATGGCGGCAACGATGAAATCGAGAATGCGCCAGAGAATACACCGAACATCGAACGCCGAACGCCGAACGACGAACGAAGCAGCATTGCCCGGTGATTCGACGTTCGGCGTTTGGTTCATCTGCTCTTCTTCACCCACGCTTCCCAACCGCCTTCGAGCACGAACACGTCAGGAATTTGCGCTTCCTTGCGCAGCCGTTCTGCTACTTCGCGAGCGAGATCGCAACTTTCCGCACCGCAATAAACAACAACCTTTTTGCCCGGCGACCACCCGGCCAAAAACTGCGGCAGCAATTCATTCCACCGGTCTTCATTTAATGACAGCGCACCACGAACGTGATCGCGCGCGAAGTCCTGATCCGGCCGGGCGTCCACCCAGGTAACGTTTTCGCCCCATGCGCGCGCTTGATCGACGCTCACCAATTCCGAACGCGGGATCGGCGATTGCCACGAAATCTTATCGTGAAAATAAATCGCCTGCCCTACGCCGGGAAGAAGCGCAAACGCCGCAAGAATGAGCGCCTGGCGTGCCGGTAAAAATTTCAATGTGTTTGACCAGCCGGACTACTCGGAACAGTCGGGGCTTTGGGCGCAACCGGAGCAGGCGGAGCAGCGGGAGCAACGGGAGCAGTCGGCGCACCGGTGATGCGCGCGGTGGCATAAAATACCTTCGGTGAATCCTCCGGTTGAATCGTCAGAGTCGAAGCGAGAAGGCTATTCGTTTCCTTGGGTTGGATATCGATCTTGAACTCGCCCTTGCCGGCCTCTTCCACCTTGGTTTGAAAATCCGGACTCGATGACGTGACCTTGATATGGTTCACGGTGAATTCCTTGCCCACCTTCACGGTGATCGCTTTCGGATCCGGTTTTTCTCCTTGCTTCCAGAAAACAAACGTTGGCGTTATCTCCAGTTGCTGCGGGATGATTGTCCGGAGTGTGAGCACCGTCTTCGGATTCGCGGCATCATCGGTCTCCACCGTCACCGTTTTCACCTGAGTGCCGGTGCGATCGCCGATGTTAAATGTGGCGGTGACCTCGCCTTTTTCTCCAGGCTTCACTTCGTCCTTCTGGCTTTGCGCTGCCGTGCAACCGCAAGACGCCTTAACAGATTTAAATTTTACAGGGGTCTTGCCGGTGTTCAGATAAGTGAAATGGCCTATGGCCTGTTTGTCGTCAGGCTTCGGATGCAGCTCGATTTCATTCTTATCAAACTTCAAGTCGGCGCGGGCGCCAAAGCAAACGGTGATCGACAGTGTAAAAGCAAGGATATGTGTTTTCATTTTTTGGAATAGAAACGCGTAATATAATCAGCAACCGCTTCTCGCCAAGTGCGAGGTGATGTGCCGGTCAGTTGGGTATATTTGGCGGTGGAAAGCACGGAATAAACCGGGCGGCGCGCGATCCAGTTGGCCATATCTTTTAATTTGCACGCCCCAACTGTGTTCGCCTTCAGGGAAAGGCCGGCCTTATCGCAACAATCCAGCGCCCATTGTGCGTACTCCTGCCAACTGCATTTGCCCGCATTGGCGAAATGCAAAATGCCGCCTTCGACGCCGTTATCGAAAAACCGAGGCAACATCTTAGCGATGTCGCGTGTATAAGCGGGCGTGGAAAATTTATCCGCGATCGCATCGACTTTTTCATTTTCCTGCGCTCGCTGCATCATTCCGTCGATAAAACTCGGCCGGTCAGGGCCGAAGACCCAGGAGACCCGCACGACGAGATGCCGATTTTCTGCCGCAAGCGCCTTCTTCTCTCCGGCCAGCTTCGACTCGCCGTAAACGCTGATCGGATTCGCTTCATCTTCCTCGGTGTATGGCACGCGTTTCTCCCCATCGAAGACGTAATCCGTGCTGAAATGAATCAGCCTGGCGTTTTTCTCGCCACAAATTTCGGCGAGCACGCCCGGCGCTTCGGCGTTGACGCGAAAAGCCTGGTCAGACTGTGTCTCGCAAAGATCGACATTGGTAAACGCGGCCGCATTGATTAGCACATCGAAATGTGTCCCAGCGAGTTTCTCGCGAATCTTATCAAGATTCGAGAGATCGAGCTGCGCGTGATTAAATCCGTTGACGTCATGTTCACCTTGATATTCGGGCATAAGCGCGGCGCCGAGTCGGCCGGCCGTGCCGATGATCACAATTTTCATCGTCTTGTAACCGTGCTCTGTAATCGTCGTTTCTAATGTCGGAGTCGCAGACTGCCGCTACAGTT
>QHPG01000209.1 GCA_003219005.1 Verrucomicrobiota bacterium | reverse complement strand
CGAGATCGAGCACATCGCGGATCGCCTGCTTCACGACGGGATGATTACGTCCGATATTGAAAACGCTGTAGCCACTGAGGAAGTCGAGATACGGCTGGTTATCCATGTCGTAGAGGTATGCGCCCTCTGCCCGCGCATAGACCTTGTCGAACCCGATCACGCGCTGCGCGGCCACGAGCGTGCGGTTCACGTGCCGCTCGTGAAGCTGATAATTCTCACCCAGTCGCGCGGCGATAATTTCCTTTAGATCCAAAGACATCGGGCAATTTTCCCCGATTTGCGATGCAAACGCAAATTGCTAGGGACGACGCGCTGCGCCGTCCGGATCCCGCGTCTGCGGGACGGCGCGATGTCCCTACGTTCACCGCAGGTCATATCGCCCTGCGGCCTTAAACTTCGCGAAATTAGCTTCGCTTATCCTTTTTCAACTACCGTCACGCGAGCGACTCTGCCCTTGCGGTCAAAACCAAGTTGCACGCGAGTGCCCGGCCGAACCAGGTGCGGGTCAAATGCTCGGCCGTCTTTATCGACAAATCGAACCTTCTTGCCGAGTATGTAAGACACCGGCTTGGTGTCGGGTGAGGATTGCACAACGATCGGCGAAGCAGACTCAATGGGTCTTTGGCCGGGATTGAACGCGGTCACCGTCCCGATTTTAACTGCGCCGGTGGTGATCTGGGTCGGCGCCTTCTGGATCTGGCCCGTGTGTTCAACGCCTGAGGTCTTTGCTATGGTTTGCGCGAACGCCAGGGGCGCAATCATCGCGCAAACGAGAACAACAATGATTCGTTTCATAAGTTCCTTTCATTCAGTTGACTTACGTAGCTGTTTCGCGGGGCAGACTCCTTTCGGATGCCTCGAATTACCCGACGCAAAAAGTCGCAGGATTTATGCGAACCCTGCGACTCTGCGTTTGCGAACTGATTTTCGGCTAATCCTCAACAACCAGGCGCGCAACCGTGCGATTTTGGTTGGTACCGGCGTAGTAAACGCGGACGCGTTCGCCCGGCTTGAGCGGTGACGTAACCGCATTGCCGGCGTTATCCACGATCCGCGCGTCCGCGCCAAGCGCGAAGCTGAGCGCCCCTTGCGTACTGTCGATCAGCATTGTCTTGCCGGGCTCATATTTCCTCACGGTCCCAGCAATAGAACTTGTGGCAGTCGCGGTGGTCGCTGCCGGTTGAGTCGCGGTGGTTTGTTGAACCTTCGTCTTCTTTGTTTGCGCGAACGCCAAAGGCGCAACCATGGCGCAAACAAGAATAATAGTTATTCGTCTCATATTGTCCCTTTTCATTGAATGACCTTCCGTAGTTGTTTCGCGAGGCGCGCTGGTTTCGGATGCCTCGAATACCTGCAGCAAAAAGTCGCAGGATTCACGGGAATCCTGCGACTTTGCATTTGCGAATTAATTTCGCTTAGTCCTCAACCACTACACGCTCGACCGTGCGACTCTCCGTTGGTCCCGTGTAATAAACGCGTACCTTTTGACCAGCTCGTAGCGGGGCTGTCACTACTTTGCCGGCTGCGTTAACAACGTGCGCGGCCGTGCCCAGCGCGAAGCTAACAGGTCCCTGATCGCCCTTGACCACAATAGTCTTGCCAGGCTCATAAGTGGTAACCGTTCCCGCGGCGTAAGTCGTGCTTGTAGTAGTCTCTGTTGTCGTAGCGGGTTTTGTTGTTGTCGTTTCTTCGGTCGTCGTGGTGCTGGTTTGCGCAAAAGCCAACGGCGTAACCAGCGCGCAGATCAAACCAATGATTGTTTTATTCACTCATTCCTCCCTGTTGATGGTTAATTTTCACCCACAAGTTCGTGGCTCATGGGGTGAACGGACGCTCCCCGTCCGTTTGATATTTTGACCGTTTTCAAAACGGCGTTATTCGAAGTATTTGCCAGTTGCATGATTGAGCGACCCCGGCCAATTCGTTAATGTCGCATGTCAATGACTCGCAAAACGCCACCCGCCGATCCCGTCGTTACCCCCGAGCTCGCGAAACGGCATGGCCTCACAGAGGAAGAGTTCGAGCGGATCAAAAAAATTCTCGGTCGCGAACCGAACTTTACCGAACTGGGAATTTTCTCAGTCATGTGGAGCGAGCATTGTTCGTATAAGAATTCGAGGAAAGAGCTGAAGAAATTTCCCACCGCGGGGCGAAACATTCTGGTTAAGGCAGGCGAAGAAAACGCGGGTGTGGTGGACATCGGCGATGGCTGGGCAGTCGCGTTCAAGATGGAGAGCCACAATCACCCCAGTGCGATCGAACCGTTCCAAGGCGCGGCCACCGGAGTAGGCGGAATCATTCGCGACATTTTCACCATGGGCGCGCGCCCGGAATTTTGCCTGAACTCGCTCCACTTCGGGCCAATTACAGAAAAAAATCCGAAATCCGAAATCCGAAATCCGAACATAGCCGCCAACCGCCGCCTCTTTGCCGGCGTCGTCTCCGGCATCGCGCATTACGGAAATTGCGTCGGCATTCCAACAATCGGCGGCGAAATTTATTTCGATGAAAGCTTCGAGGGAAATCCCCTGATAAATGTTTTTTGCCTCGGCGTGTTGCGTCACGAGCAGCTCGCCCGCGGCACCGCAGAGGGCGCTGGCAATCCTGTTTTTTACGTCGGTGCCGAAACGGGTCGTGACGGTCTTGCCGGCGCGGCTTTTGCGTCGCGCGAGTTGACCGAACAATCACGCGAGGATCGTCCCGCCGTGCAGGTGGGCGATCCGTTCAAGGAAAAGCTTTTGCTAGAAGCATGTCTGGAACTGCTGGCTCGTGATGCAGTGGCGGGAATTCAAGACATGGGCGCGGCTGGTTTGACTTGTTCAACGTGCGAAACGGCCAGCCGCGCTGGAAGCGGAATCGAAATTGATCTGGCGAAAGTTCCAAAGCGTGAGCCCGGCATGACGCCGTATGAAATCATGTTGAGCGAATCGCAGGAACGTATGTTGATCATCGCCAAGCGGGGAAAGGAAAATCTGGTCCGCGAAATTTTCGAGAAATGGGATGTGCCATGTGCAGAAATCGGACGCGTGACTGACGACGGCATCATGCGCGTGCGAAATAACGGCGCGATTACCGCTGAAATCCCGGCCAAGGCGCTGGCTGAAGAAGCGCCGCTGTACTCGCGCCGAGCAATAAAACCTACCGCAGAGAGCGCAGAGGACGCAGAGTTAATTAAGAAAGTCTCTGCGATCTCAGCGTCCTCTGTGATGGAATCCCTTCGAGAACTGCTGCGTGATCCGACGATTGCATCTAAGAACTGGGTCTATCGCCAATACGATCACACCGTGCGCACCGGCACGCTCGTCAAGCCCGGATCGGACGCCGCCGTGTTCTTCGTTCGCTACGCAAATAAAATTCTGGCTGCCACCACAGATTGCAATTCGCTCTATTGCGCGCTCGATCCGCGCGAGGGCGGCAAGATCGCTGTCGCCGAAGCCGCGCGTAATCTCACGTGCTCAGGCGCGAGGCCACTGGCCGTGACCGATTGCCTGAACTTCGGCAACCCCTATAAGCCGGAAAACTTCTGGCAACTCCGCGAAGCTGTTGAAGGTGTCGCGGAAGCCTGCCGCGCCTTCGGCACGCCGGTCACTGGCGGGAACGTTTCTTTATACAATGAAAGCCCCGCCGGCGTTGTCGATCCGACGCCCACCATCGGGATGGTTGGATTAATTGATGACGAGAAACATGTCACCACGCAGTGGTTCAAAGAAGTCGGCGACTTTATCATTCTCGTTGGCGCTGTAGCCGGGGTCGGTGACCCCGGCCGGGAAAAAAATAGCGCTACCGGGATCACCGATCCCAGCTACAACCTGGGCGGATCTCGTTATCTGAGAGTTTGCCACGGCCTGAAAATTGGTCCGCCGCCGCATATCGATCTTGCGCACGAGATCAAGGTCCAACACGCCGTTCGTAATTTGATCCGCGAAGGCTTAGTGAAAAGCGCCCACGATTGTTCCGAAGGCGGACTCGCTGTGGCCGTGGCGGAATGTTGTTTTCATCCGGAAAAACTTTTTGGAGCAGAGATCAATTGTAGCCGTCGCCCTGTGGGCGACGCGAAGCACACGCCGCAAGCACATCAGCGCCGCGCTTCGCACAGCGAAGCGGCTACAGTTTTGTTTAACGAAACGCAATCGCGCATCGTGATTTCCGTCGGGCCTGCCGATTTGGAGAAAGCAATATCGCTCTTGCGTGACAGTGCTGTTCCCTTTGAGCAGCTGGGAAAAGTCAGCGTGGAGAAATTCTGTATTCGATTAAACAATGAAAATTTTCGATGGCAGATTGCCGATCTTTACGACGATTGGTGGAATGCAATTCGTCGTGCCGTTGAAGAAGAGGAGAGCATTCCGAGCCTGTGAAAGCCGCGCCAGAACATGAGATTGAATCGCAGCACAATTTGATGGATTATCTATTGTGATTGCGCCCCCGGACAAATTCGACATCGACGAGGCTCCGGATTCCGCCGTCATGCCGCAGCACGAGTGCGGACTTTTCGGTGTGTTCGGCCACCCCAAGGCGGCGGTGCTGAGTTACTACGGATTGTTTGCGCTACAGCACCGCGGTCAGGAGAGCGCTGGAATTGTAACGAGCAACGGGCCGGGCACGACCTTTCTGTTTCACAAAGACATGGGCCTTGTGTCGCAAGTGTTCGGTCAAGAAGAACTGGCCAAGCTCAAAGGCACGCGCGCGATCGGGCACACACGCTATTCAACGACCGGGACGAGCACGATCAAAAACGCGCAACCCTTCGTGGTGGACTGTGTGCGCGGCCAAATGGCCATCGCGCACAATGGCAATCTGATTAACGCCGATGTTTTGAGGGACGAACTGGAGCGCAAAGGCTCAATTTTCCAAACGACCGCCGACAGCGAAATCATTTTGCATTTGCTCGCGCAGCCATCGGACAATGGCGCCAATGTGCTCGCTGCGTTGCGCCGGATTCAGGGCGCGTTTTCGCTGCTGATCATGAGCGAACGGGAGTTGATCGCCGTGCGCGACCCGTTTGGCTGGCGGCCGCTTGCGCTTGGCAGACTCGATGGCGCTTACATCGTTGCGTCTGAAACCTGCGCGTTTGATCTCATTCACGCGGAGTTCATCCGCGAAATTGAACCGGGCGAGGTGCTGATCATCGACGAAAACGGATTGCGCTCGGAAAGGCCGTTCCCGGATGAGCGTCCCGCATTTTGCATGTTCGAATACGTTTATTTTGCGCGCCCGGACAGCATGATCGGCGGCGTGAACGTCGGGAAGGTACGAATGGAAATGGGACGCGAGCTGGCGAGAAAATTTCCCGTCGAA
>QHPG01000179.1 GCA_003219005.1 Verrucomicrobiota bacterium | reverse complement strand
GCGCGACCGAGCCAGGTTCGCAAAAAGGTAATGCGACTTTTCGGATCGCAACAGATTTTCGGTTGTCGATGTTTAAGTGTTTCGTAAAGCTCTCGTCATGCGTACTCGATCTCTCATTTTTGCATTTGCACTAGTGTCACCGTTCGGTTTTTTCGCGGCGCCGATACACGCGCAGGATCCGGCGGTTGTTAATTCCAAGACGATCAAGGTGAAGTTCGAGAACGATCGTGTCCGCGTCATGGAAGCGATCTTGCCGCCTGGCGTCAAAGAACAGGTGCATTCGCATCCCGCGTACGTGATCTACGTTTTGGAAGGCGGCCGTTATCGCAACTACGCGTCAGACGGCAAGGTTACAGAGGGTGAATTGAAAACCGGCGAAGTTCTGTTTCGCGAGCCGCTGACTCACGCCGCGGAGAACATTGGCGATAAGCCTCTGCACATGATTTTGGTCGAGCTTAAGGGCGAGGCGGCCAATAAATAGATTTTTGATTGTCGATCGTACGCGCGAGGCGTACGTTGAAACAGCCA
Organism: Verrucomicrobiota bacterium; assembly: GCA_003219005.1. Lineage (GTDB taxonomy): Bacteria > Verrucomicrobiota > Verrucomicrobiia > Chthoniobacterales > UBA10450 > Udaeobacter. Next base: position 30,027 of record QHPG01000179.1, on the reverse strand, counting down.
AGCGAACGCGCTTCTGCGTTCAACCAGATGGAGGATCTAATTATGAGTAGTGCTGTTGCCGAAGAAAAAAAGACGAAGCTGAATCAACTCGAGCAAATTAAAAAGTTCACCAAAGTCGTGGCCGACACGGCCGATTTTGAATCGATCAAGGATTTCAAGCCGCAGGATGCCACGACGAACCCAAGTTTGGTTTATGCGGCCACCCAAAAAGAGCAGTATGGGCATTTGCTGGATGAAGTTTTAAAGGATCGAAAGAAATCCGGCCTGAGTGGTCACGATCAGATCGAAGACATTTGCGATCATCTGCTCGTCCAATTCGGCACCGATATTTTGGAAATCGTGCCGGGACGCGTTTCAACCGAGACAGATGCGCGATTATCGTATGATGTCGAAGGTTCGATCGAGAAAGCGCGGCGATTAATCAAACTTTACGGGGATCGCAAAATTCCACGGGAACGGGTGTTGATTAAAATCGCCTCGACGTGGGAAGGACTTCTTGCCGCCGAGCAACTGCAAGAGGAGGGAATTTTTTGCAATCTGACGCTGATGTTTTCGTTGCCGCAGGCGGTGCGTGCAGCCGAAGCGAAAGTGCAGCTCATCTCGCCATTTGTCGGCCGGATTTACGATTGGTACAAGAAAGAATGCAAGCGCGATTACACAGGAGCAGAAGATCCAGGAGTGCAGTCAGTTGACGAGATTTATACGTATTATAAGAAATTCGATATTCCGACTGAAGTGATGGGCGCCAGTTTCCGGAACACCGGCCAGATCCTCGAACTGGCGGGGTGCGATTGCTTAACGATCAGCCCCGAATTAATGGAGGAGCTCGCGAAATCGAACCAACCCGTTGAGCGAAAGCTCACTCCGGAGAAAGCCAAGTCAGCGAACATTGAGAAGTTGGAGCTGGATGAAAAGAAGTTCCGCTGGATGCTGAACGATAACGCGATGGCGTACGAAAAAACGGGTGAGGGCATTCGCAGATTCGCCGCGGACGTAGTGAAGCTGGAAAAATTCGTCGCGTCAAAGCTGTAGCGAATCCCTCTACCGCTTCCTCTTAATCTGAATTATCGCGCAGAGCAGACTAAGATTCAGAGGAAGAGGAAGAGTTGATGTTCAATGTTGTTCTGATCGAGCCGGAGATTCCGCCGAACACGGGCAACATCGGCCGGCTTTGCCTGGCGACACGATCAACACTGCACCTGGTCAAACCGCTTGGCTTTTCGCTCGACGATCGAGAATTGAAACGCGCCGGTCTCGATTACTGGAACGAAGTGCGCCTGCAGTTGTGGGATTCTTTCGACGCGTTGCGGAACGCGCAGCCGGCGGGGACGCGTTATTTTTTTCTGACGACAAAAAGCAAACGCCCTTACTACGAAGTGAGGTTTCAGAAAGATGATTTCCTCGTCTTTGGCCGGGAAACCAAAGGGCTGCCGGAAGATTTACTCGCCGCGAACCCGGATAACTGCATCACTATTCCAATGCACGGGACGCGAAGTCTGAACCTGGCCACGGCGGTTGCAATCGTGTTGTTTGAGGCTGTGCGCCAACAGCGCTGAGGACTCGAGGGCTGGGCGCAATAGCCGGCGCGTTTTGTGGCAGCGAAGGCATCCAAAAACCGACGCTGCAACGTTGAATAAATGAAGTCACTAAAATGTCTAATAACCCCGAATGAAAAAACTTATGAGAATATTTGTTGTTTTAATTTGCAGTTTGTCGCTTGCGCTCGTCAACGCCACAGCGCAAGAGCCGCAGGGGACAAAGGAAAAGAAAAAAGCTGCTCCTACTGGACATGCCCAGCCCGGAAAGCCGACAGGTAAACCCGGGCAAGTTAGTAGGCCCGCAGGGCCGCCAGGAAAACCAGCCGAATATGGGAAGCCGAAAGGTAGCGCTTACCCGAGCCAAGTGAATAAGCCGGCCGAATACGGCAAGCGAAAGGGACAAGGCCAAGTTGTCAACGCTAACAAGCCGCCCGAATACAAGGCAAAGGGCAAAGGTCAAGTTGCCAACCCTAATAAGCCCGCAGAATACGGTAAGGCAAAGGGTCAAAAGCAACCCTACGCTGCAGTTGCTGGCAAACCGGGCAAAGCTGGTGTCGCGGCAGGAAAGCCGTTTAAGCCGCAGCACTTCAATGTTCCGAAACAGCCAAACACAGCAAAGGCTCCGCCTGTGAAGTTCCAGCAGGGCAAACACATTGAAGGTGCCGAGCACTGGCAGGGACAACAATATGCCGCCTTTCGCAACTACCACTCTGAATGGCACGACCAGGGCTGGTGGCACAATCACTACCACAACAACATTACATTCGTATTTGGCGCCCCTTATTTCTTTAACGCAGGTTACTGGTATCCGGCTTGGGGCTACTCTCCCAACGCGTATTATGCGTGGGATGGACCGATCTATGCGTACCACCACCTGCCGCCCGACCAGGTAATTGCCAATGTGCAGACCGCATTGCAACAGCAAGGTTATTATCAAGGCGAAGTGGACGGTCTGATTGGTCCGCTTACGCGTGCTGCGATCGCAGGTTACCAACGTGACCACGGACTTTACGAAACAGCTGCAATCGATCAACCAACGCTGGAATCGCTGGGAATGACCTAACGACAATTTCCACGAGCAATCTGTGGATCTGCAGGGGAAGCTCTCAGCTTCCCCTGCAATTTATGATGAGGTTGCGCGATGCCGATCTTAGCGGGAGATAGTTGCTCGTGCAGGCGCCCCAATTAATTGCCCGCGATATCTACCAGTCATTTCGAATGGGCCCGCGCCGGATCGAGGTCCTGCGCGGTATCTCCATGGACATTGCGCATAACGAGGCCGTCTTCCTTTCGGGCGCGTCCGGCGCAGGCAAGACGACGCTGCTTTACACATTGGCGGGACTGGAGCGTCCTGAGTCAGGAAGCGTGGAATTCCAAGGTCGCCGATTATATTCCGGCAGCTCCTCCGCCGAGGCGCGTCTGCGGAACGAAAAAATGGGCTTTGTTTTTCAAGGTTATTTTCTCTTACCTGAACTTACCGCCCTGGAAAACGTGCTGCTGCCCGCATTGATCGGGCATCGAGCAACAACGGACGAGGCTGAGGAGAGCCTGGCGGCCGTTGGACTCGCTGATCGCATGCATCATTTGCCGGCAGAGCTTTCAGGAGGAGAACAGCAGCGCGTGGCGATCGCGCGGGCGTTGACGAACGATCCCGATATCATTTTTGCCGACGAACCGACGGGGAATCTCGATTCGAAAACAGGCGACGCCATTATGGATCTGCTGTTAAATCTCGCGCGCGATCGAACGAAGACGCTCCTTGTGGTGACGCACGATTCTCGTCTGGCAACACGCGGCGACCGGCAGTTGCATATCAAGGATGGCCTGTTGCAGCAGGCCCCGAGCTAAAAAGTTTAAAGCGTTACAAAGTTTAAAACGGATTCGCGTTTCAACGCGCTTCATTTTGCTGCTTGAATTACGCCAGTAAACGTCGAACATTTTTTTTGCCATTATGAAAACCACCGATGCAGCGGTATTAGACGAACCCAAAATTCATGAACCTACTGCGGATGCAGTAGTCGAACCGGCAATCGAAGGTCGTCCGCGGCCTACCGCAGTGGGCATCAAGGACGCGAAGATTTACATTGACGGGAAATTTTATTCGGAAGCGGACGCAAAAGTCTCCGTCTTCGATCATGGTTTGCTATATGGCGACGGAATCTTCGAGGGCATCCGGTTTTACAATGGGCGAGTGTTCCGGCTTGGAGAACACCTCGATCGTCTATGGGATTCGGCCCGCTCAATCTGCCTGGAAATTCCAATAACCAAGCAGCGCATGACGGGGGCGGTCCTTGAGACAATCCGGAAAAATCATATGCGTGACGGTTACATCCGACTGCTGGTCACGCGCGGGATTGGCAATCTGGGTTTGAATCCAAAGCAATGTAAGACCCCGAGCGTAATCATTATTGCGGCAGCGATCGCCCTCTATCACGAGAATATGTATCGAAAGGGATTAACTGTCGTAACATGTGCAACGCGTCGCTGCAGTCCAGGCGCGCTGAATCCGGCAGTTAAATCGCTCAATTATTTAAACAATGTGATGGCGCGTATCGAGGCCGATCTGGCTGAAGCGGACGAAGCGCTCATGTTGAATGACGCGGGCAACGTTGCCGAATGTACGGCAGACAACATTTTCGTCATCAAACGCGGTCAAATCGTTACGCCGCCTGTTACCGCGGGTGCGCTTCGTGGCATTACGCGGTCGGTGGTGTTCGAGATCGCCGCCGAACTCGGCTTCAAAACGCTAAAAGCGGATATCACGCGCCATGATGTTTTCGCCGCTGACGAATGCTTCCTCACAGGAACAGCCGCAGAGATTATTCCGGTTGTGAAAGTTGACGGGCGCTCGATTGGAAACGGGAAACCGGGACCGATTACTGCGCGCATCATAGCGCGATTTCGCGAGATGACCCGCGAAACCGGCACACCGATCTTCGACCAGGATTGAACGCAACCGCCTTGCGACGTCTCCAAATTATCCCGGTTGAATCTTCCGATACCTTCGCGGTCTAATTAACAGAGATGTTGTGCGACGTTTGCAAATGCAATGATGCGACGGTCTTCCTGACACAGATTCAGGATGGCAAGATGCAGAAAGTAAATCTGTGCGAAGCCTGTTCGAAAGAAAAGGGCGTCGAGGACCCCAAGAGTTTTGCACTTGCGGATCTCCTGCTTGGCATCGGAGCAGCGGAAGAGATTGAGAAGGGCGGACCCAGCCAAAAATGCCTGGTGTGCGGTTTTAGCCAGGCTGACTTCAAAAAAACTGGCCGTCTGGGGTGCAGCGAGTGCTACGTCACGTTTGCAGAGGCCTTGAACGCGCTTTTGAAAGCAATGCATAAAGGGACCGAGCACGTGGGGAAACTTCCGGAACGCGCGCAGCGCTCGATTGCGCTCAGTCACCGAATGCGCGCGCTGAGCGAAAATCTACAGAAAGCGGTAGCAGACGAGAACTACGAAACGGCCGCTTCGTTGCGCGATCAAATTAAACAGCTTGAAAGCGATCTCTCCAATTCGTTATGAAATTTTCAAACATGCTTTCCACTGCGGGAGAATGGCTGCGGGGTGAAGGGCCGCATCACCAAATTGTAATCAGCAGCCGGGTGCGGCTTGCGCGCAATTTGCGCCACCGTCCTTTTCCGGGCTGGGCAAAGAAAGCGGAACGCAGTTCGATTCTCGAATTGATCAGGTCGAATGTGGAAGCGCTTCCAGAAATGCAGGAATCGTTCTCCGAAAGTTTGCAGGACCTTTCGGCATTGGACAGGCAGGTGCTCGTGGAGCGCCACCTGATCAGTCGTGAGCATGCCGTCAAGGGCGCAGGCAGCGCGGTGGTGGTGAATCGGCGGCAAACTCTTAGCATCATGATCAACGAAGAAGATCATCTGCGGATGCAATCGATTCGTTCGGGACTGCAGTTGAAACAGGCATTCAAGCTCGTGGACAAAATCGACAGCGCACTTGAAAGCAAACTGGACTTCGCTTTCGATGCGCGGCTGGGATACTTGACCGCGTGCCCCACAAACGTCGGCACCGGAATGCGGGCGTCCGCTATGCTCCACTTGCCGGGACTTGTCTTGAGCGAGCTGATTAATCAAGTCATTCAAGCGGTGAGCAAAATCGGTCTCGCGGTGCGCGGTCTTTACGGCGAAGGGACGGAAGCAATGGGCAACCTTTTCCAAATTTCAAATCAGACCACGCTCGGCGAGAAGGAGGAAGAGATTATCAATCGCCTGAGCAAGGTGATTGAAACGATTATCGAAAAGGAACACGACGCGCGGCAAATTTTGCTTCAGAAAAAACCGAACACACTTTGCGACCAGATTGGTCGCGCGTATGGCGTTTTGACGTATGCGCACGCCATGCCGTCGAAGGAAGCGCTCAACCTGCTCTCGATCATCAAACTCGGCATGGACTTGGGCGCCTTTCCAGAAAACCAGCGCCTGCAGATCGATGAATTATTTATCGACACGCAGCCGGCGCACTTGCAAAAAAGCTCGCAACAAAAACTAAATGCCGAAGAACGCGATCACTTGCGCGCCCAAATTATCAGGGAGCGTTTGAAACTCTTTCCCAAACCTGATATTAGTAAGATGGCGAAGGAGTCGGGGAATGGCTCGACTACTGCGCCATCGAAGAATGAATAATTTCACCCCACGGGCTCAACAGGTTCTGGCGCTTGCTCGCAAAGAAGCGGACCGATTTAATCACAACTACGTCGGCACCGAGCATCTGCTTTTGGGACTGATCAAACTGGGCCAGGGAGTGGCGGTAAATGTTTTGCAAAAGATGGGTCTCGATCTTGAGACCGTGCGCATGGAGGTAGAGAAACAGGTCGGCTCGGGACCGGAGACCAAGATTGTCGGCAATGTTCCCTACACGCCGCGCGTGAAAAAAGTTTTGGCGCTGGCGGGCAAGGAAGCCAAGGCGCTCAATCATTCCTACGTCGGCACGGAACACATTTTGCTTGGGCTTTTGCGCGAAGGCGAGGGCGTGGCCGCCAGAGTGCTGAAGAGTCTCGAGCTCGACATCGAACGCACGCGCAACGAGATTCTCAAAGAGCTTGATCCAAACTTCACACCGTCTGAATCTGAGCAGGAAAGCCCCGAAGCGTCGGGCGCTAGAAAGGACGTCAAGACCCCCGCACTTCGCGCATTTGGCCGTGATCTGACAGAGTTAGCGAGGAAAGGAGAACTCGATCCGGTGATTGGCCGGCACAATGAAATCGAGCGCGTGATTCAAGTGCTTTGCCGGCGGACAAAGAACAATCCAGTTCTGATCGGCGAAGCAGGTGTCGGCAAAACGGCCATCGCCGAGGGACTGGCGCAGGAGATTGCAAACGGCAACGTGCCCGAATTGTTGCACGACCGGCGAGTGATCACACTCGATCTGGCGCTGATGGTCGCCGGAACAAAATACCGCGGTCAGTTCGAAGAGCGCATCAAAGCGGTGATGGACGAAATTCGCCGTTCCAAGAACGTGATTCTTTTCATCGATGAGTTGCATACTATCGTGGGGGCAGGTTCGGCTGAAGGCGCGATGGACGCGTCAAACATCATCAAGCCCGCGCTGAGTCGTGGCGAGTTGCAATGCGTCGGCGCGACCACGATGAATGAGTACCGCAAGTACATCGAAAAAGACGCAGCGCTCGAACGCCGGTTCCAAACGATAAAGGTGGATGCCCCGACGGTGGATGAAGCCATCCAAATCTTGAAAGGCCTCCGGCCCAAGTACGAAGCGCACCACAAAGCAAAACTCACCGATGAGGCGCTGGAGACCGCCGTTCGATTTTCCGATCGTTATATCACGGGACGGTTTCTTCCCGATAAGGCGATCGATGTTATGGATGAGGCCGGCGCACGCGCTCGCATCAACTCGATGACGCGTCCGCCTGACGTAAAGGATATTGAAAAGGAAATAGAAGAGATCCGCTTGGAAAAAGAAGGCGCAATCAAGGCGCAGGATTTTGAAAAAGCCGCTGCGCTTCGCGACAAGGAGAAGCAAACGAAAGAAAAACTCGATACTATCCTGAACAAATGGCGCGAGGAGCGGGAAGAGAAAGAAGTCGTCGTGACAGCCGACGATATGATGCACATCATCTCGAAGGTCACCGGCGTTCCTCTCCAGCGGATGGAGCAGGAAGAAACACAAAAGCTCCTCATGATGGAGGCCGACATGAAGCGGCGCGTCATTGGCCAGGACGAAGCTGTTACCGCCATTAGTAAAGCGTTGCGCCGGTCACGCGCGGATTTGAAGGATCCCCGGCGACCGATCGGTTCATTTGTGTTTCTCGGGCCGACCGGAGTCGGCAAAACCTTTCTGGCGCGCACGCTGGCGGAGTTCATGTTTGGCGACGCCGATGCGTTGATCCAGATCGACATGTCGGAGTACATGGAAAAATTCACCGCGTCGCGTTTGATCGGCTCACCGCCCGGCTACGTCGGATACGAGGAGGGCGGCCAACTTTCCGAGGCTGTGCGGCGCCGGCCGTACTCGGTTGTATTGTTTGACGAGATCGAAAAAGCGCACCCCGACGTGATGCATTTGCTCTTGCAAATTCTCGAAGACGGCAAGATCACCGACTCGTTAGGTCGCAAAATCGATTTTCGGAACACGATCATCATCATGACTTCCAACGTCGGTGCCGATTTGCTTAAGAAACAAACTGTGATGGGCTTCGGCGCGCCGGTGGAAGGGCACGACTACGAATCGATGCGGGACAAAATCCTTGATGAGACCAAGCGCGTCTTTAAGCCCGAATTCCTCAACCGGCTGGACGAGATCATTGTGTTTCATTCGCTCGGCAAACCGCATTTGCTGCGCATTGTCGATCTGGAAGCCGACAAAGTGCTCACCCGCATCAAAGCCAAGGACGTTCACATCGAGCTTCAGCAAAGCGCGAAGGAATTTCTCATCGAGAAAGGATACGATCCGCAATATGGCGCGCGGCCCATGCGCCGTGCCGTGGAGCGTTTCCTAGAAGATCCGCTGGCGGAAGAATTGCTCCGCGGCAACGTCAAGGCCGGCGACAAAGTCGAGGTCGTGGCCGTCGATGGCAAGCTGTCATTCCACGTTCCCGAATCGCAACCACAGAGCGGGGCACCTGCGCCAGCGAGCTGAGGGGGCGCCACAAATCATGCCCGCGGATGAGCGTCCGCGTAGGCTTTTTTTAGGCGTTCGACGGTGACGTGTGTGTAGATTTGCGTGGTCGAAAGGCTGGCGTGGCCGAGCAACGCCTGCACACTGCGCAGATCGGCGCCGCGATCGAGCAGATGTGTGGCGAAACTGTGCCGCAATTTATGCGGGCTGATTGAGATCGGAATTGATGTGTGGCGCACATAACGTTTTAACACGAGCCAGATCGAGCGCACCGACATTCGCTTTCGCGCCTTGTTTATGAAGAGCGGCCCTGCATGCACGTTGGCCGCGGCGCGATACCGCTGGATTGCTTCCAGCGCGGGCAGGCCGACCGGGCAGACGCGCTCCTTGCGGCCTTTGCCGAATACGCGCGCCGATTCTGTGTAAGGATCGAGATCGGCCACATCGAGCGCGGCCAGTTCGCTCAATCGCAAACCACTGCTGTAAAACAATTCCATGATTGCGACGTCGCGCAGCGGCATCCAACCGGGCGCCGCGCGGTTCTTGTCAACTTTGAGCGGCGCTGCGATCAGCTCCTCGACTTGATGGCGCGTCAGCACGAGTGGCAGTTTCTTTTCGAGTTTTGGCAATTGCACTTCACGCACCGGATTGCGTTGCAGCTTTTTTCGGGCTGCGAGAAACTGATAAAAAGTGCGCAACGCGGAAAATTGCAGTCGCACGTACGAACGAGCTTGCCCACACTTCATCAGCGCAAAGAGATAATCGCGAAAATCATTGGCTGTGCATTTTTTCCACGAGGTTTTATTCTCCGCGCGGAAATCGGCCAGCGCCTGCCGATACGCCTTGAGCGTGCGCGCCGAAGCGTTTCGCTCGTTCGAAAGGTAACGCAGGAATTCCTCGACGAGAGGATCTCGCTTTTCGGAAGTGGCTGCGAGCTTTGTCATGTCGAGAGGAGTCGAGACATCTTTAAAATTTTTAAGTAACGCGCGACAAGCAACAGCCAGAGATTCCTCGACTTCGCTCGGAATGACAACAGCGAATGCTATTCCGGCTTTTCGACCGTGTAACGCAGTTCCGTTGGGGTCGGTCTCCCCTGGATCTGACTTCTAAAAATCGGCGGCGGATTGGTCGAAATTAATTCGTAGCCTTTCAAAACGAACTCGGGGTAAAATCCATTGCTCGCTGGTTCGTAAACGGTCTGGCCACTGAAGGAGCCGTAGAGTTTGTATTCGTAATTGTTGTCGCTGCCGAATTCGAGGCGTTCGCGATCGGGCGCGAGTTTGTCTTTTTCATTTAACATCACCAACTGCGCGGCGCTCCACGGTTGGCCAGGGCGACGGATGTAACCCCAGAATTTGAAGTCGGGTTTGTAGTAACGCCGCCCGATAAAATAATCTCCCGCCGGTTCGGCGGCGATATGCTGCGCCATCTCGATCCTCGCCTGATGGATCCCCTGCGGCATGGTCTGGCAACCGGCGAAGAATGCCGCGGCAAGCAGAAGATTGCCAGCGAACAGAAAGTGAGCGGCGCGCCTCATTAGGATCGACATCTTTTATCGCGGGTTTGCCGGGTGTGCAAACCGCTCGCACAGCAAGCCGTTTAAGAGTATTGAATCTACGTCGTTCATTGGCTAAATTTCACGCCGCCATGCGGGATTCTGCCCATTCATCGATCACTAGTCACTGATCACAGATCACACCTGATAATGGTCCGATTCTTTAACGCTCTGGGCTCCCCGCTACTCTCGTTTTGTCAATATTTGGGGGAGCTTGTGCTCCTCGCCACCGACACTTTTCGTTGCATTTTCACGCACAAGCTCCGGTGGAAATTATTCCTCAATCAAGTCGTGGAAGTTGGATTGCTTTCGCAGCTCGTTGTCGTAATCACCGGTGGATTCACCGGTGCGGTCTTCACGGCACAAACATTTTTCCAATTCAACAAGCTGGGAATGGGCTCCGCCGTAGGTGCGGTAGTTTCGGTGTCGCTCTGCCGTGAGCTCGCCCCGGTCCTGACAGCTCTCATGGTAGCTGGACGTGTCGGCGCAGCGATGTCAGCCGAGATCGGCACGATGAAGGTAACCGAGCAAATCGATGCGTTGCGCGCGCTGGCAGTTTATCCAGTTGATTATTTGGTCGTGCCGCGCGCGCTTGCCATGATGGTGTCGATGCCGCTACTGGTGGCGGAGTGCATTGCCGTCGGGGTCGCCGCCGGCTATCTCGTTGCGATTTTCCTGCTCGACATCAACGGCACTTACTACATGGCGAACATGGTGCGCTGGACGCGCAGCCGCGACATCATCATGGGCCTTTCAAAAGCGTTCTGTTTCGGGATACTGATCGTGTTCATTAGTTGCCAGAAAGGATTGACCACACGCGAGGGCGCGGTCGGCGTCGGTCGGGCCACAACTGAAGCGGTGGTAAATGCCTCGCTCGCGGTTCTGATTTGCAATTTTTTCCTCACCATGTTGTTCAACATTATTTATCCGGCGGGGTATCAATAAGTGGAGTGATCGCGGGATGGAGCGTCGGAGTAATGAAATTGAAAGTTGAGAGTCGAGAGTTGAGAATTGGTTCGTTGCGATGATCGAAGCGCCGCCATCTCCCGAGCCCTCCATTAAGCCTTCTTTGGTTTCGAGCAGGTCTTCGCCAATGATCGCGGTGCGGGCATTGACGAAAACAATCGGACAACAAGAAATTCTGCGCCAAAATATTATCGGAATGAGCGAACGCCAGCTCGGGGCGATCCGCAAAAAGGTCGGCATTCTTTTCCAAGGCGGCGCGCTTTTTGATTCGATGACAGTGGAAGAAAATATCGCCTTCCCATTGCGCGAAGCCGGCGAGCGCGACCCGAGGGCTTTGCGCTCGAAAGTCTGGGAGATGCTTGAAGTGATGGAAATGGAGGGAGAGGAAGACAAGATGCCGGAGAGTCTGAGCGGCGGAATGAAGAAGCGAGTTGGTCTCGCACGCTCCATTATTCGTCGGCCCTCCTGTGTATTGTACGATGAACCCACATCTGGCCTCGATCCCGTGGTCGCGGATAGCATCAATCGATTGATCCGCCGGCTACAACAGCGCTTTGGAATGACCAGCGTGGTGGTTACCCACGATATGAAAAGCGCATTCGATGTAGCCGACCGGATTGCCTATTTGCATGAAGGGCGCATTTATTTTGACGGAACGGCGATTCAGCTTCAGCAATCGACCGACCCGCTTATACAAGATTTTCTGCTCGGACGATCTGAAGGTAGGGGCGATTGACCTCAATCGCCCGGTTCGTCGACGATCAAATGTGTGATGGGCGGTTCGGATGAACCGGCCCCTACCTTGCGAAAATCAGCAGTAAGACCGACCATTAGCGTCTCAAGATGAATCGGCACGAGCGAGGTTTGGAATTCAAAGTCGGCATTTTCGTTTTTGTGGGGTTGGCGATGGTAGGCGCGCTGCTCGTGCAATTCGGCAGGCTGGGAGAGGGTTTCAAGACATATTACGCCCTCACCGTTCGCTTCGACGATGCGAGCGGACTGTTGAAAGGCACCGATGTCTTGCTCTCCGGCGCGAGAATTGGAAAGGTCGCGGACGGTCCGCGACTGGTTCGCGAAGGTGGTGGCGTGGCCGTGCCGCTGAAAATTTACGATTACGTCAAGGTTCCTGAGGGGAGCAAATTCACGGTTGGAAGTTCCGGTTTGCTCGGCGATCGGTTCGTTAATGTAACGATACCGCCTGGGCAGCCGAACGCGTATCTGCCGCCGAATGCATATATCAGTGGCGCAAGAGAGACCGGCATCGGCGATCTTACGCGCGAAGGCGGCGCGCTCGTGAATGATCTTCGCGGAACTGTGCAAAAGATCGACACGACTATGACCCGGTTGAATCAAGACACTCTTTCTTCACAGAACATGGAAAACCTGAAGTCGAGCATGGAACATTTGAACCAGGCTACCGGCGCGCTGGCAGAATCTTCCAAGAAGTTGGATGGAGTGGTCGAACAGGCGGATTCGACGATGGCTTCAGCAAAAAAAGCCGCCGACGATTTGCAGAATGCGATCGCTGACACGCGCAAGGTGGTGCGCAGCGCCACGCAAGGAAAAGGCTTGGTGGCGACACTTCTAAATAATCAACAGTTGGCCGACGATCTGCACGCGCTGATCAGCAATTTGCGGGCGCACGGTGTTTTGTTTTATCGCGATACAGCGGCAAGCGCGCAAACAAAGCCGCCGGAGCAACCTAAACCAGCCCGTCAAGCCCGCGGTCGTTGAGCGCGCGGTGCTGTTGGATTTTTCTTAAAGCCGTATTCGTGTCCGAGTGAGATGACGGCCGACGATTTTCGGAAAATTGCCCTCAGCTGTCCGGAGGCAGTTGAATCCGCACATATGAGCCATCCCGATTTTCGTGTGCGCGGGAAGATTTTCGCTACGCTCGGTTACCCAGATCAGGAGTGGGCAACGCTGAAGCTGACGCCGGCAGAGCAAAGCGAATTTATCGAGGCCGACCCCGATGTGTTCCGGCCGGTTAAGGGTGCATGGGGACGGCGCGGGAATACCAACGTGTATCTGTCGGCGGCAAATATCGGCAAGATGCGCAAGGTCATCCGGGTTGCGTGGCGCAACGCAGCTCCCAAGCCACTTGCGCGACACAGTGAAGAGCCCTAGCGATACAATTTCAGATTGTGACAAGCAATCGTCGTCGAGCGTCGTGTTCACTCAAGCCTTCGATGTGAATCACCTTGTGACGCGATCGTTGACCGTGTTCGAGAATGATCGCGCTTTTTGGGATGTTCAATTCTTCAGCCAGAAAACAACGCAAAGCAGTATTCGCTTTCCCTTCTACCGCAGGGGCGCGCAGTTTGATCTTGATCGTATCGCCGTGCTCGCCGACGACTTTGTCGCTCTTCGCATTTGGCACTACGTGGAATTGTAAAGTGGCCATCGATTAATTGTAAATTTCGCACTCCGAGTCATCTGATGCACGCTGGACGTATTCAGATTGCCTCGTCAAAAATCTAAACGATGAGCGAGAAAATCGTCCTTGCCATTATCGGCGGCTTGGCGGGTACGAGATCCGTCGGAATACTGCGGCTATAAGATTGCGGTAATGAGACGCGAAATCTTATGATTATGGATTGAGTACTGAATGATCGCGATTCGTGCGTATTGGAGCCAAGCCGAAGCTGCATTGGCAAAATCCGTCCTCGACAACTACGAGATTCCCTGTGCCCTCCTGCACGAAAACGCGAATCTTTATGGCCGTGCGCCCTTTGCGATGCCAGTCCGCTTGGTCGCCGTTGAAGATCGTGCAGAGTGGGCGGCCTACGTCTTGAGTAGTGATTTCGAAGCAGCGGCGAAAATTGAGGAAATCGCTGCAGAAATACCTCCACCTCGTGTCGAGGTGGCGTCACCGGGGCTTGTGAAGGACAGCCCCTGGGAGCTGCTAATGATAGCATTCTACTTCTTCGTACCTGGTATTTGTTTCCTGCACACCGAATATCCAGCCAAGCTCTCGTACAACCGCGCGGCCCGAGCAGAGATCGCCGCGGTAGTGATTGCTCATTTTCTCGGCTGGATTGCAATCGCGTTTGCTATACTCCTAGTTGCTTTGTTTTGGTACGCGTTGCGATCGCTAGCAGGAACGCAAACTTCCGCGGAGTAGATTGAGTCCTTGCCACCGGCAAGTCTGTTGAACTCTGCGCGCTACCACAGGCCGCGGCCCAAGCGCGCTTTTGATCCACAGGATCACACAGATGACACAGATTGTTTTCAGAGAAATGCGAAATTGGCTTCCAGAATCTTAAATCTGCGAACTCTGTGGACACCGGCTATCGCACTAGCGTAAACCGACAGCTTTGCGAACGCGTTGCATCACTTCATGCGCAATTTCATTCGCGCGCTCTGCGCCGCGCGCCAGAACATTGTCGATGTACGATTTGTCGCGCAGAATTTCTTCGCGGCGTTTGCGCATCGGCGTGAAATATTCCCACAGTTTCTGGAACAGCTCTTTTTTGAAATCGCCATAGCCTGTCCCGCCTTTCTTGAACCGATCGCACATGTTCGCGAGCTCGTCTTTCGAAGCGAAGAGGGAGTAGAGCTCAACAATTGTCGATCTTTCCAGATCTTTTGGCGCTTCGATCGGTGTTGAGTCTGTCACGATGCTCATCACGCGTTTCCGCGTCTCTTTCTCGTCGCCGAAGATGTCGATGTTGTTGCCGTAGCTCTTGCTCATTTTCTGGCCATCGATACCCGGCACGGTTTCCGTCGCGGGCTGGATACGCGCTTCGGGCAACTTAAAAATTTGTCCGAATGTTTCGTTCATTTTCACAGCGAGATCGCGGGTCATCTCGATATGCTGTTTTTGATCTTTGCCGACCGGCACGACGTCGCTGTCGTAAATCAAAATGTCAGCCGCCATAAGCACCGGATAATTGAAAAGTCCAACAGTAGCGGCCATGCCGCGGGCGAGTTTGTCTTTGTAAGAGTGGGCGCGCTCGAGCAAGCCCATGGGCGCCACCGTCGATAATATCCACGCCAGTTCCGTGACCTGCGGCACGTCTGAATGGCGAAAAAGCGTTGCGCGCTGCGGATCGAGTCCGCACGCCAAAAAATCGAGCGCGACGCGCCGGCTATTGGTGCGCAGAACTTCCGGATCGCGCACGCTGGTGAGCGCATGATAATCGGCGATGAAGTAAAGCGCTTCGCCCTCGGCTTGCAGCGCGATGGCAGGTCGCATCATGCCGAAGTAATTGCCGATGTGCAGAACGCCACTGGGCTGAATACCGGAGAGGATGCGCATGGTAGTCTTATCTGTCATTCTGAGCGGAGTCGAAGAATCTCAGTTGTATCTTCTGAATATTTCCACCGATTCGCCAGAAACAGTAAGAGATTTCTCGACTTCGCTCGAAATGACAAATGTTTCGTGCTCGCAATTTTTCGCGCGAGCCGCTAGATAAAACTGCATATGGCTGCGCATTCTCATCCCGTTTCTGTGGTGACCGGCGGGGCTGGCTTTTTGGGATCGCATTTGACCGACCGCTTGCTGGCCGAAGGGCATCGCGTTCTTGCTATCGACAATTTGATCACCGGCAACACGGCGAATATTGGACATCTCGCTGGGAACGAGAATTTCCGGTTCATCAAACATAACGTTTCCAATTTCATTTTTCTGCCCGAAGAAAAGATCGATTACGTTTTCCACTTCGCATCACCGGCAAGTCCGATTGATTATCTGGAGCTGCCGATCCCCACGCTGAAAGTTGGCGCGCTCGGCACGCACAACACGCTCGGTTTAGCCAAGGACAAAAAGGCCTCGTTCATTCTTGCATCGACGTCGGAGGCGTATGGCGATCCTCTCGAGCATCCGCAAAAGGAAGATTACTGGGGCAACGTCAACCCGATTGGGCCGCGCGGTGTTTACGATGAAGCCAAGCGGTTCGCCGAAGCGATCACGATGGCGTATCACCGCTATCACAGAGTGGACACAAAAATCGTGCGCATCTTCAACACGTATGGTCCGCGAATGCGGTTGCGCGATGGTCGCGTGGTCCCGGCCTTTATCGGACAGGCATTGAATGGTCAGCCGCTGACCGTTTTTGGCGATGGTTCGCAAACGCGCTCGTTCTGTTACGTGTCCGATTTGATCGATGGGATTTTCAAACTGGCCATGAGCAGCTTTCATGAACCGGTCAACCTGGGTAATCCGCGCGAGATGACCATTAAACAGTTCGCCGACGAAATTATTCGTATTACCGGAACAAAGTCGGCAATCGAATACAAAGCGCTGCCGGTGGACGACCCGAAGGTGCGGCAACCGGATATCGCTCGCGCGAAGGAGGTCCTCCGCTGGGAGCCGCGCGTCGGATTCGAGGAGGGAATCAAAAAGACGATCGAATATTTTAGAGAGTCGTTGAAAAGTTGATCCGCATTCGCCCAAGGCTGCCGCGCGACAAGAGCGTTAAACCGGCAAACGCGCTGTCATCCTGAGCGAAGGCGAAGGATCTCTCAGGTTACTCTGGATGCAGTGAGCATGGAGGACAGTTCGCGTGCCGGTTCGTACTTTTGTGAGGTTCCTCGCTGCGCTCGGAATGACCGTTTTAACCCGGTCAATATGCGCGCAAAATTTTACTGGCGCTTGTGGGGATTTGGTTGTGAATTCTGGCATGATCGGGCGCGTGCTTTCGGTCGCCGCGGGTTTACTAGGTGTTTGCTTTGCAATTGCAGCGCAACAAGCATCCGACTCCGCTTTCGCGTTGAATCTTTATCGACCAAAAATTTCCAGCGTGGCAGATCATTCCATTTTGTTTCATAAAGGTCCGGTGCGCGCCTGGTCGGACGGGGGCCGCCTGGCGAGCAACAACGCATTAGCCGAGATCGGCATGGTGTCGCTCGATCTGTTTCCAGTTGCGTATTTGCCCCCGAATAGTTCCGGAGTTGCGACGGCAAAGAAAGGAAGCGCTGCTGCTGATTCTTCACGCGGGACTTTTGAATCGGACGGCAAGGATTTGCCCGGAATGATGATGTCGCTTCCCGATCAAGTTTATTACGGCGGTGAAGTGGGCGTTTTGTATGGCCGATGGACCGGCAAAGGCGGCGGCGACCTTATGCAGAGCTACATTCTGGGCACGGTCGGCAATGACAAATTTCAGATTTCGGTTGGCGCTGAATATGAGGAGTCGAGTGGACACTCAGCACGATATCACTCATACGTTTTTCCAAGATAAGGTCTGCACTTCGGCACTGGCCCGAGCCGCATCGTAATGTGAAAGTGCCTTGAGAATCCAAAGCGGCACCATACTGCCGCACTCTCCCCGCGGTCGCGGGATGACCGTCGTTGCCGGCGGTATCACGGCAGGCGAAAAACCGAAGTTCGAAATTCCAACGAATTTCAAATTCTCATGTTCAACAGGCCGAGTGTTAGCGAGTTGTCTTGAGATTTAGATATTGAAATTTGGATTGGGATTTGGGAATTGGTGGTTTAGAGCTTTAGCCTATGGCCGCACCGCCGCGTCTCATTACTCTCAATATCGGGTCCCAAACCATCGGTCTGGCGGAATTTCGCATAATCCATGGGCGCCTGGTCTTGGTGAATTATCGTTTCCACGACACGCCACTTGATCCTGAAACTGGGCAACGTCGCGACGCTCAGGCTGCCTTGCACGAAACGGCGGTGGCGCTACGCGAAATGATGAGTGAAATGCACATTCATAGGGCATCTGTAAACTACGCAGTGCCCGCGCAATCGGTTTTTGCGCGCTTTGTCAAACTGCCGGGACTCGAAGCGGAAAAGATCGACAAGATCATCTCATTTGAGGCGCAACAGAATGTTCCGTTCCCCCTCGATCAAGTGGTTTGGGACTACCAGGTCGTCGGAGGCGGTATGGGCGAGCAAATTCAGGTCGTCATCGTCGCGATCAAGCGCGATCTGCTCGACGAAATCAACAACGTCGTGGAAGAAACCGGACTGCGGACCAGCATCGTCGGTGTGGCTTCCATGGCTCTCTACAACGCATTTTGTTACAACTACACCGATCTAAACGGCTGCTCGATGCTGGTGGATATTGGTGCACGCACGACGAACGTTCTCTTCATCGAGTCCGGAAGAATTTTCTTGCGCAGTGTTCCGCTGGGCGGCAGCACAATCACCGCCGCGATTGCGCGCGAATTTAACGAACCATTCGCCGCTGCGGAAGCTCGAAGGAAACGAGACGGCTTTGTCGCTCTAGGGGGTGCCGCGGAGCCTGCGGATCCAGACATCGGCCGCGTCTCGAAGACAGTCCGCAGCACCATGACGCGGCTACACGCGGAGTTGATGCGTTCCATCACGCATTATGGTGCCCAACAGCAGGGTAAGCGCCCGGCGCGCATCTTCCTTTGTGGCGGCGCCGCAGGCATCCCCAACATGTGCGAGTTCTTCCACGAAAAGTTTGAGCTGCCGATCGAGTTTTTTAATCCGCTGCAAAAGGTGACCGTCTCGGCGTCGGTGCGGGAGACGGCGCATTCGGCGCATTTGTTTGGCGAATTGGTTGGTCTGGCGTTGCGCAGCGTGACCGTCTGCCCAATGGAGTTGAATCTGCTTCCGGCCAGCGTCGTTCAGAGACAAGACCTGGAAAAGCGCCGGACATTCTTCATCACGGCAGCGGCATGTATTCTTCTCGCGCTGCTGGGCTGGTCGGCTTACTACACGCGGGCCGCCCACGTCGCGCAGCAAACTGCGCAGGCAATGGGGCAGAAGAACGACAGCATGCACGTGGCGGAAGGGCAGCTTGATAAGCTTAAAAAGCGAATCACCGCGTTAGATAACGTCGCTACTCCGCTCATCACCGCGGTGAGCGATCGCAACTTCTGGCCGCAAATTCTTGAAGAGTTAAATGCGCGTCTGCCGGAAGCAGACATCTGGATCACCGAGCTTGCCGCAACTTCCGGCGGAAAGTTGCTGGGGGCGCCTGAAAAACGCGGCGGGGAAATTGCGGCGACTCCTCCGCCGACAGTTCCTCCCGCACCGAAGGCGAAAGCTGCGGCCAAGGTCGAGAAGTCGATCGACGGCATCATGGTGCGCGGACTTTACCTGTATAATCCGAAACAGCAGGAAATCGTGGTCGACTACCTTCGCAATCTGGCAAATTCGCCCATGTTTGTTGTCAATGCCAAAACTCCGGAGCGCGTGATTAAATCCAATTCAGTCCCGAACGACACGGAATGGGCTTTTCCGTATGAACTTCAGCTCACCCTGCGCAAGCCTGTGAAACTGCCATGAAGTGGTTCCAGCAAAATCGCGCCTTCGGCACGTTTCTGATTGGTTTTGGAATTTGCGCGTTGCTCGCGGTGGCACTGCTTTACTGGAGATGGAGCGCTTGGAGCGGAGCAAAACAAGCGTTCGACCAAGTGGCGACAGAACGGAACCGGCTGACGCATCTCGATCCGTTTCCCAGCGATGCCAATTACCGGAAACTGCAGGATTACATCGAGAAATACAGAGTCGCACTGGACAAATTTAAAGAAACCCTGAAAACCGCGGTCGTTCCTGCGCCGCCGCTTGCGCCCAATGAATTTCAATCGCGCTTGCGCCTGGTGACCATCGCCACAATGGACAGAGCGCGCGTGAACAATGTCAGGTTGCCGGACAAATTTCTGCTCGGGTTCGACGAATTCGCCACGACCATGCCTGCCACGGCCGTCGCGTCGTTGCTTGGACAGGAGCTTTCCCAAGTCCAGAAGCTCATGAACATTTTACTCGACGCCAAGGTGGATAGCGTGACGTCGCTTCGCCGCGCGCGTTTGCCCGAAGAACGTGGAGCTTCACCGACTCCGACACCGTCTCCAACTACCGGGCGAAGAGTAGCGACAGTGAAGCCAAGCGGCACGCCTGTGCCAACGTTGATCGAGCGCAACATTGTCGATGTCACTTTTAAAGCGGCGCCCTCGGCAGCGCGGAAAGTCTTAAATGAAATTTCAAGTTCCACCGGACAATTTTTTATCATTCGCACGCTGTACGTGCACAATGAGAAAGACAAAGGTCCGCCGCGCGAAAAAATGGCGGGGTCAATGCCAGCTCAACGCGGGCAGGCAACTGCGGCTCAGCCCGGTGCCGCGGCCCCGCTGAATTTCATCGTGGGCAACGAGCACATCGAGGTTTCAGCCACGATCGAGATGCTGAGGTTTACCTTTTGATGTTAGTCGCGAATGGACACCAATAAGACAGAGAAAATAGAATTGCGGGCCTGTTTCTTCGTGATTCGGATTTCGTCATTTTAATTCGTGTTCATTCGTGGTTAATGATTAGCCGTGGCAAAACTCCTGGACTGGATTAAGGCGCATTACGATCGCGTCACGCTCATCGCAGCAGCGATCTTGCTTTTCATTTCCGCCATCGCCATTTGGTGGAGCGCCATTCAGTTTGGCAATCGCCTCGTCACTGAGCAGCAGCCTCGCGCAAAAACTGCCTCGCAGCCCGCCGTGGCGGTGGAACTCGATCGCGCGGCGGAGCAACTCGAGCAGCCGGCACAATGGAAAGGCAGTACGCGCTCGGGGCTTTTCGTTCCGGAAAGACATTTCATCGGCGCAGACGGCCTGCCGGCCACGCTGCAAAATACCCAGGTGCATCCCCCGGTCCCCAATGAGTGGTTCGAAAAATACGGTTTGCACGTCGAAGACGCCGACGTTCTCGATCAGGACCCCGACAAAGACGGTTTTACGAATCTCGACGAATGGCAGGGCAGCACCGACCCCACGGACAAAAATTCGCACCCGGATTACCTCACAAAATTACATTTGGTTTCCGCTACTGAGGAATCCTTCCCATACATGTTTTCATCGCGGGCCGGGAATATATTCGGCATCAACAGCATCGACCTGAACGAGCCGACTCAATTCTTGAAGGTCGGCGAGATCGTCCGCGGTACCGACTTTAAGATCGTCAACTTTACCGAAAAAAGCGCACGCAGTCAGTACGGCACAAATGATGATGTATCGGAGCTGCTCCTCGAGCATCAGCAGACCCATGCGCAGGTCACGCTGGTGAAGGGGAAAGTCGCCACCTCGCCGCAATCAGTGGCCATGTTCGTTTATACCTGGGGCGGGCGTCGGGAATTCGAAGTGAGAAAAGATCAAGGATTTTCCCTGAAGCCAAACGAGGAAATCAAATATAAACTCGTGGATGTACAGCCGGCGAAGGCCGTAATCGTGAATACGCAACAACCAGATGCTCCGATCGAGATCGGCTTCGCCGCTCCGTGACGAATTATTTTACCACAGAGAACACGGAGCACGCAGAGCGAAGATTCACAGACTACTCAGATTCATACAGATTCGCGAAAAGGATTCACTGAATCAAAGCTGTATTAATCTGTTGCCCCTCGTCTTCCCTCTGTGGCCTCTGCGATCTCTGTGGTAAAAACAAAGGCCGAAAAAATCGTAAGAATTTTGCTTGCAGCCGGTGGAGCAAATCAAATACAAGCTCGTGATGTGCAGCTAGAAGGATCACTTATGAAAAAAATTCCACAAAGTTTTCAATGTAGAGGCAGCCGTGGTGCCTGCCTAACAATGCGAGAGGTAGGGACGGCGCGCTGCGCCGTCCGGACGCCGCAGCGCGGCGTCCCTACCAGCGTGCGATACGTCTTCGCATTGATTTTCGGATTAGCGGCTGTTTCCGCGACGAGCTTCGCGCAAACCCCGGACAGCGTCGCGGAGCGCGAAGTGCAGCGGCGCCAGACTGCCATACCAGAGGGCGAAGCTGCGCTGGCGCGCGGTAAGTCCGCCATGAAAGTGAAAAATTACACGCTCGCGCACGAAGAATTCAAAACAGCCGTGACGAGTCTGCCCGATTCGGTTGTCTCCGGAAAGGCACACGACCAAGCTGTCGATGGCTTCTGCAAAAGCGGCGTTGCGTTAGCCGAAGCCCGCATCGCTGAGGGAAGAAATGCTGATGCCGAGGTGATCCTAAGCGAGATTTTGAGCGATCGATACGACCCGAAATGCCGTCCGGCACACGAGCTTTACATGCGCCTGCGTCAGCCGGGTTCCTTCGACAAAAACGTGAGGACTGTCAGCAGCGGAGAAGTTGACTGTGCGGGAAAGCCAGCGCTGCCATTTCCTGAACGGGTGGAGAGAGTGAAAGAATTGCTCGCCGACGCCGACAGCTCTTATCAATCCGGCCGGTACGATCTGGCGATGAAACGATACGATCAAGTCTTGTGTCTTGATCCGTACAACACTGCGGCGCGTCGCGGTCAGGAAAAAACCAACAACACCAGATATCAGTATGGCGAAGAAGCATACAACGAGACACGATCACGCCAGATGTGGCAGGTCGAGGGAGCCTGGCAACAACCGGTTCGGAAATACGGCATGACGGGCCCGTCAGCTGCAATCGGAGCGCAAAGAGAGCTTGGTGGAACAGCGCTGGTTAACAAGAAGCTCAACAGCATCATCATTCCGCACATTGAATTTCGCGACGCGACTATTCGCGAAGCGATTGATGTTCTTCGCGAGCAAGCAGCGGAGAACGACACAGGTCCGGAAGGACAGAAAGGCGTGAATATTGTGCTGCGGCTCGTGCCTCTCGGAGCAATTGCTCCTCCTTCAGTTCAACCACCTGCGCTGCCAAGTGGTACGGGCACGCCGATACCCGGTGCGGAGGGCGGTGCCGCTAGCGCGCCTGCGGGTGGTGCCGCGGCAGGTGCTCCCGGCGCTCCCCCTGCAGTCGCGCCCGGCAATGCCCGTCCTGGAGGCGTCCCCGCTGTCGCACCCGCTGCGGGCCCGGGAGGGGCGCGCATCACTGTGACGCTGGATAACATTCCGCTGGGTGAAGCGTTGCGCTATATCGCCAATCAAGCCGCATTGAAAGTCAAACTGGAACCGTATGCCATTTCTGTTATCCCGCTAAGCGAACAAAGTAATGATCTGGTCACAAAGCGATATCATGTTCCGCCGGAATTTTTCGGCGGTCCTCTTGACGTAGGTTACTATCTTACTCAGAACCTCAGCGGCGGCCAGCAAAGCCAGCAGACTGGTAACGCACTAAGCGTGCCTCCGGTTTCCGGCAAGATTGTCGAAAAGGAGCAATATGTCGCAGCTACGAGCAGTGAATACACTTCTGCCAGCCAGACACAAGGAACCCTGGCAGGAACTACGGGCGCCCAGCAGGCTGTGGTTAGACAAAATCCGGGTGGAACTGGGACATCGACTACGAGGCAGACACTACTCAACGACCGTCAGCTCGTCGGCAGAGCTGACGCCAGAACGATGTTGGAGACCATGGGCGTTGCGTTTCCCCCTGGAGCAAACGCAACATTTTGGCCGCACAGCGGTACGCTGATCGTTCGCAATACGCAGGACAATTTGGACTTTGTCGATGCTTTGGTCGATCAGGCGAATGTTTCACAGCCGAAGCAGGTCTCGATCGAATCGAAGTTTATTGAGATCAACCAGAATAATCTCAAGGAACTTGGTTTCGACTGGCTGCTGGGCCCCTTTAGCTTAAACGGGAAAGTTTTTGGTTCAGGTGGCACGGCGGGAAACCAGGCACCGCTGGCGGGGCAAATTTTTCCGTTCAACGATGCGAACGGAAATCCGATCGGACAAAATCCTGTCACTAACGGTAACCGCAGCGGCAATTTCGCAATCAGCGCCAATGCGCTTGATGCGCTTTTGATGCCAGGTCTTGGGCAAGCGGCTGGCGTGGCCCCGGGAATTTTTGGATTGGCCGGCGTGTTCACCAATCCACAATTTCAAGTTGTGATCCACGCGCTGAACCAGAAAAAGGGGATCGATCTTCTCTCTGCGCCAAGCGTAACGACCAAGAGCGGCCAGCGCGCCATCGTCGAAGTTGTTAGAGAATTTCGTTACCCGCGGACGTACACTCAGCCGCAAGTGCCATCGATCAGCAGCAGCACTGGAACCACTCTCATTGGAGGAGCCGTTCCAGTTGTGGTGACGCCGACGACGCCTCAGGATTGGGAGACGCGGAATACGGGCGTCACTCTGGAAGTGGAACCGGTTGTGGGAGGCGATGGGACGACCATAGACTTGAATTTGATTCCGCAGGTAGTGGAGTTCGAAGGGTTCATCAATTACGGCAGCCCAATTAATGCAGTTGGCGTCAATACTGCGATGGGAATTTCGATCTCACAGCCAATTGAGCTTACGCCAAACATAATTAACCAGCCGGTGTTTAGTACGCGCAAAGTGACGACGAGCGTTAGCGTCTATGATGGGCAAACAGTCGTGCTCGGCGGGTTGATGCGTGAAGACGTGCAGAAAACAGAAGATAAAGTCCCGATCCTTGGCGACATTCCTTTGCTTGGGAGAGCCTTTCGCACCAATGTCGAGCAGCACACCAAAAAGAACCTGGTCATGTTCGTTACTGCGCGGATCATCACGCCCGCAGGTGTGCCGGTGAACGAAGAGGAAGAAGAAGGCTTGCTGCCGCCGGAATTACCCGAAGTGCCGGCGTATAAGAAGTAATAGATTCACTACAGAGAACACCCGCCTCCGCCAAGGCTACGGCGTGCAGGCAGGGATCACGAAGTTTTTTGGATAGAATCCACAGAACTCTTTCCGAATTTTCTTTTGTCGATCTTGTATCTTCTGTCCGGCTCATCGGCGCGCACGGAGTGACGCGCCCTACCTCTTGATAGCTTACAGAGCCGTGGCTACAGATTGTTCTTTTCGCTCATTCGTGACGGGACCAAAATTGCCTCGCTCATCCCGTGCAAAAATTTCTTGTCGGCCGGAGCGATTGTGGCGAGCGCGCCGCGTAATTTCACGCGATCGCCTTCGATGAAATAATACGGACAAAGACGCACGCGGCCTTTCATCGTCTTTAGCTCGCCCCGTGAGATACTAGGCATTGTCGAGGACGCCTTTGCACTGGAGCGTATCTCACGGGGCGAGCCAGAATCCGGATCCCAATCGCGGTGTTCAAAGAGAGTGCCCTTGTGAAATTTTTGAAGAATCGTCGGATTCGACTCGAAGGTCGCTAGCGCGTGCTCGATCCTTCTTTCCCATTCGGCGTGCGGCAGATCGCTTCCGAGCGCGATCCCGCGGCTGCCCCAGCCGAGCGGCGAGAATCCGCTTATTTTTAAGAGAAGGTCCCGATCTTTCTGACTAAACTTCGCGGCCTCGCGCCAGTCGTGAATTTCAAGCCGTGGGATGACGGCGTGCTGTGGCAATGGCGTAGGATCAAGCAGCCAGGAGTAGGGAATTGCCTCTCGTAGCTTTATGAAATACTTCTCGCCCAACTCGCGTCGCCAGAACTCGCGAAGGGGATGCATCCAAAAAAGCGCGAACCACATTTTTTCTTCAAGGTAAGGTTTGATTGGCGGCGTGATCGTGATGCGTCCTTCAGCAATTGCGCGAAGTGTATTTTCGATCGCAGGAATATTCGGCAGATCGAATAATTCGAAAAACCGATACACGGTGCGTCCATCTTGCGGCTCGTAATTCTCCGCCAGCACAACGCGCCAAGCTGGCAACGATGCTGGATTCTGGATGCCGGATGCTAGATGTTCAGAAGGCGCGCTGCCCGCTTTATCCAGCATCGAGCATCCAGTATCCAGTGTCTTCTGATTCAGTCGCGCGGCGATCCATTCCATCTCCGGCCGATAGGTCGCCGACTCCTGTGAGATGACGATGTCGCCACCGTTTGGCAGGACTGAGCGAAACCCGTCCAGCATTCCGTTCGCGCCGCCAATGATCGCGTCGTCGAAAGTTGAATACGTCTGATTAAGCCATCCGGTTAAGCCGATCCCGCCCGGCACCGAATCGATCTCAGCAATGATGTAACCCTTCTCGGTCAGAATGAGGTCAGGCCGTATCACTCGCGGTAAATCGTCACGAATTTCTTTGCGCCGCGAAAATTCGATCAGCTCTTTCGGTTTACCGGCGTCGAGATAGCGCGCGATCCACGCGGGCTGCTTCCCTTTGACGCTCAGTTGATAAAGCTGATTACAGGCACGCTGAAAAACAAACAGCCGATGACCAAGCTGATCGAGGTCGGCCAGAAGCTTTTGGTCGATTGGAAATGCGTCCGGCGAAAGGAGCCAGGCCTTCTCCGCGAAGAGGCCTTCTTTTGGGAAAGCAGCGCGAATTGCAGACAGTCTGTCCTCTTCGACCTGCACTTGCGTCATTAAGCAAACGTCCAATGTCCGACGCCGAACGTCCAACGCCGAATGCAAACATCTGAATTGGACATTGGGCGTTGGACGTTCGGCGTTTTCTGCTCACCTTCCCGCAGCCATGCGTTTGAGCACAAGCTTGACCAGTTCTTCCGCCGATTTCGCTTCGCCTTTCTCCTGCAGGTCCCGCACCGCTTTGTGCGCGTCGATTTGTTTGTAACCGAGCGCGATCAACGCGAGCACAGCTTCATTGGCTTGCTCCTGTTCTGGAGTTGGTGCGTGCGCTGCGCTGGCTGCTTCCCATGCCGCAGCCACGCCGAGTTTATCTTTCAATTCGAGAACGATTCGCTCAGCTGTCTTTTTGCCGAGCCCGCTGATTTTCGAAATCGCGGCGACATCTGAATTGACCACCGCAGCTTTAAAACTGGTTACGCTCATTCCGCTTAAAACTGCGAGCGCCAGTTTTGGCCCGATGCCGCTGACATTGTTGACCAGCAACCGGAAAAGGTCGCGCTCGGACGGCGTCATGAATCCGTAAAGCACATGCGCGTCCTCGCGAACTGCCAGATGTGTGAGAATCCGAATGGCCTGCCCGGCAGGCGGCAATTTATCATAGCTGGAAAGCGGAATAAAGACTTCGTACCCGACACCGCCAACATCGATGATCGCCTGTGTGGGCAAGGCGCTAACGAGTTTGCCGTCAAGAAAGGTGATCATGAAAATCGTTAAAAAGTTGAGGCGTTGAAGCGAAGAATCTCTGATTATTTCTGGGTGCTCATCTGCCGCAAGCCGATAATCAGAGATGTTTCGCTCCGCTCAACATGACAGAGGAGGAAGCCGCTTCAACGTTTTAACGCTTCAACGAGTTATTCTGGTTTCAGAACGAGTGTGAGATCGACGCGTTTCCCTTTGACGATGTTGAAACCGCTGGTCGTAAAAAATCGCCAGTCTTGCGGCGCGTTCGCGAATACTGATCCGGCGACAGGCATCGGCAGCACGACAAAGCGTGGACCGGGTGCGTTCATGAATTCCGTGACGCGACGCTTGTTTAACGGCGTGAGAAACCCTTTCACGCGTGAGCGAAAATACCAGACAAGACTCGGCTCCTCGAACTCCACCGAGGCAAATTGCATGTTTGGCGTCAACGAGGCGCGTGATACCTGAAGGAGCTGATACGCGGGGAAAAACCGTGCAACCATCGGTGGCACTACGAGCGCGATGGCGAACCACACGCACGCAGTAGTGACGGCGATCGTTCCAAACAAGGAGCGGCGGTTTGTAATCCTGAAGCCTTTCGGGACGCAGGAAAGCGCCGCTCCTCCCGGCCAATGGCGAGCAAGCAGAAGCGCCAGCAGACCGAACGCGGGCAACGTGTAATGCGGCAGCTTCGTTTTAATGAGTGAAAAAATGACGAAAATGATTGCGATGCCGGAGAGGAGATAACGGTCGATGTTGTCCCGCTGATGCCACAATCTTTTCAGAAGCGCGGGCAGTTTGATCGACCACGGGAAGAAACTGACAAACACGGTCACGAAATAAAATGGCAGTAGTAAGAGGTATCCGCCTAACGAGTTCCACCCGTGCCCCTCCATTGCCCCCAATGAGCGGCCGATGACGTGGCGTCCGATCCCGATTCGCAGAAATTCTCCATGCGTCTGAATCAACGCAGGAATTCCCCAGGTCGCGATAATCGCCAGCATCAGCGCGAGGCCGCGAATGAATTTGAATCGGCGGCCGAGCTGCACATTCGGCGCATAGAAAATTGTCGAGGCAATCGTCAGCAGCGGTACCCAGGCGATTGGGCCTTTGGCCAGAAAACCCAGTGCCAGCGAGATGTAAAAAGTGAACCACCAGATCGAGATTCGATATTCGGTGTTCGCCCTTCGATGTTCCGGATTTGTTAGACCATCGCGCAGCAATTCTAGCCCGCTCCAGTGCGCAGTACTCACGAACAACGCCAGCCACATATCGGCCACGGCGGCCTTTGCATGGATGAAGGTCTGCAAACAAAGCGTGAAAATGATTGCCGCTCGCCAGCCGACCCGTTCGCCACTAATCCGCAATCCCAGGACTGGGATCGTCACCGCGAGGAGCGCGGCCGCCACCGCAGACGGAAAGCGCGCCGCGAAATCGTTTTGGCCAAAGATGCGGTAACTCACTGTTTGCACCCAATAGGTGAGGGGAGGCTTGTCTAGGCGAAGCTGGTCGTTGAAGTAGGGAACGACATAGTCGCCGCTCTGGATCATCTCGCGTGAGGCTTCCGCAAAGCGCGGCTCGTCGCGATCGATCAGCGGCAAACTCCACGTGCCAGCGATGTGAAAAAGGACGCAACCAAAAAAAAGCAGAGCGTAATTGATTGATTTCAAATCTGAACTCAAAATAGCGTCCGGCAAAACTTACGGGAACTTATTTGTGAAGCGCGCTGCCGTTTTTTATTGGCTGATCGGCATCGCCGTTGCGGCGATAGCGATCGGAGCGGCATTTTACCTGGACGACACCGTCTGGCATTTCATCCTGCAACACCAGAGCCGCGCTGCGCGCATTTTCATGCACAACGTCAGCCGATTTGGCGACTGGCCTTCCCATGTTGTGCTTGGATTGCTCCTTCTGGGAATCGCCTGGTGGCGCGGCAGTAAAAAATGGACGCGCATTTTTTTGTCGATGCTGCTGGCGATGGCGATTGCAGGCATTGCCGGCCAGGTGATTAAACGCACGTTCCCACGCGCACGTCCCTCGGTGAAATCCGAGCTTCGGTGGGGAGGCCCGCATTTCAGCACGAAGTACCACTCGTTTCCGTCCGGGCACGTTGCTGCCTCAATGGCATTTTTTGGCGTTCTAATGTTCGCTCGCCGGCGTATTGGCCTCACCTGTCTCCCAATCCCGATTCTGATAGGATTCTCTCGTATGTACGTCGGCGCGCATTATCTCAGCGACGTTGTCTGTGCGGCGGCGCTTGGAATTTTGTGCGCGCTCGTGGTTACGCATTTTTTCCTTCGGAAGAGCAGCAATCGGCAATCAAGCACGAGCACGAGAGCGACTTAAAGGGTCAACGACTATAGCAATGCCTCTGTGAGCCGTTCGTGTCCTCCGGCATTGTCTCGCGCTTGCTCAAGTTCGCAGCGATGGCACACTCTTCGCGGATCCATTTGCCGCTTGGAGGGGTGGCAGAGCGGTTGATCGCGCCGGTCTTGAAAACCGGAAGGCCGAAAGGTCTCGTGAGTTCGAATCTCACCCCCTCCGCTTTTTTTAGTCCAACTCTGGCACAGCAGAATATTAGTCTCGACATCGCGATATGTTCATGTGAACTTAACGCGATGGCGGCGAAGAAGAAATTCCGGCCTGTTGTCAAGGAGCCGCCCCAAAGCTCCGTGCCCATCCGCGGGCGTGGCGCATCTTGGAGCCCGGCAAATCGGTTCGAAAAGCTGCATGTCGATCTGACCGACGTTGATTGTGTCGATGTTGATCCTGTCAGTGAGGAACAACCGCGGCGCGCGACACAGTATTTTCGTGACGGAACCAAATCGATCATCACTCGGAACAACAGTCCCGACGTCGGTTTCGAAACGAGCTTGAATCCATATCGCGGCTGCGAGCACGGCTGCATTTATTGTTACGCGCGGCCGACCCACGAGTATCTCGGCTTGTCCGCCGGCCTCGATTTCGAAAGCAAGATCATGGTGAAAACGAATGCGTCCGAGTTGCTACAAGCAGAACTGGAATCGTCGCGGTGGCAGCCACAGACGCTGGTGATGAGTGGCGTGACAGATCCGTATCAACCGATCGAGAGAAAGTTGCG
>QHPG01000208.1 GCA_003219005.1 Verrucomicrobiota bacterium | reverse complement strand
CCCGAAGCTTCTTTGCGAGAGTTTAGCCCCGATTTGGAATTCCGGTAGGACCGCCGCGCTGCACGGCCGCTTCCTACGGTTTCAACTGGCGGACGGATGCCGGCCAAATATTGCGTGTCGAACGCGCGCAGAGCTGCCGCGATAGTTGACCCGATCCCAACGATCCCTTCTTCGAAGCTTGGCCCAAGCAATGCGATCCAAAGCTCACTGCGAAAAAATAATCGAGGACGGCGCACGGCCGACGGACTGCCGGGATGAGCCACGCAGTAAAGTTCCATTTGTTCGATCGCCGCCGATGCGTAGTCCGGGGCATATCGTCCACGCGAAATGTGACCATTATTTTTCTTCATTTGTGTCTAGAAAACGCATGCCTCGGCGGGATTGGATGTGGTCTTTTTGGTTCGTCGCTTTGCCGATCCTGATAAGGGTTTCACCGATACTCGAATCCACCGCGCGCCCGATTGTGCGATCACTTGGAGAGAAGATATATGTTTAACCATGGCGTTATCTTCACCAGTTACATTGTCGGAAATAGATAAATTGGATGTGCTGTGCCGGCTCGATCAATTTCGCCAATGGCGTTCACTCGACGAAAAACGTTTCTGCCTGGTTTGTGGCAAAATTATTACTGGCCGACAAATCCAGGTAGCGGGCGGAACACGCGGCAACGGGCCGCTGCGGCTCAGTTGTCCCACGGAGCGTTGCAACTCAATTCCAATGGATTGGGTACTGCCTACCGATGAAATCCTCGCCAAGGTGGAGAGGGAAGTCGCCAAAGAACGCGAAGCTGCCGTGCCGGCCCCGATTGTTCGTAGCAACGGAGGACTTGGACACTCCCACGAAACGCAGGACAGCATCGCATCGCGATTGCGCAACTTCGCATTGCATTTCAGGTGGGGTTCTTAGCGCGTCCCCTTCGACTACTGCGGGCCTTCGCCCTGGGCGGGCCCGCAGACCTTTTTCTTAGCGGCTGTGGCCACGGCGCTGTGTCGCTGTGCCGCCGAGAGCGGTCCAGGGCGCCTCGTCACAGGGAGCCCTACACGTCAATGAGACGGCTCGTAGGGTTTTACCTGACCACCCAATCATCCAGCGAATCCTCCAGCGGCCCGATTGTGCGTTTCGATGCAACGAGCAGACTGCTTTTTACATTATGATCGCACATCTCAAACTCGACGATCGCCTCTCGATCCTGCGCACCGAAGATCGATTTAGAACCTGGAGATCGCTCGACGACGAGCGTCTTTGCATTATCTGCAAACGAAAATTTAACGGACGCCAGGTGGAAATTCGTCACGCGGGCAATCGCAAGTATCAATTGCACTGTCCAACTGAAGGCTGCAATTCGAAGCCTCATTTGTGGATCTATCCAGCAACGCCGCTGGTCTCTCACGTAGTTGAATCGAACTGGTGGCAGGCTGCCACGGAAAGACAGGAACGCCGAGCGCCTGAGTCGATGCTGCGGGCACATTTTCAACGGATATGATCGACGCCACTCTTGATCAGCCGGGAGTAGCATCAGTGCCAGACGAGGTGCTGATGAAGGATATTTCGCTCCGACGTCACGAAGCACTTAACGAGTTGTATGGACGGCACAGCAAGAGACTGCGCGCGACAATTGATGGCGTTGTTCATGAAGAGTCCGACGCTGATGATGTTTTACAGGAAATTTTTCTCCAGGTTTGGGAAGAGGCAGGTCGTTATTCATCCAAAGCAGGCAAGCCGCTCGGATGGATGGTCACCATCGCCCGCCGACGCGCGATCGATCGGTTGCGCCGCCGCCAGGCTTATTCTCGTGCGCGAGAGCGCTACGAGGAGCGAGTGATGCAAGATTCGCAGAGCCCGCGTCGCGACGGGGCCGAAACATTCGTTTTGAATGATCTCCGCAATTTCCTGAAGAAAAACATCCGTGCGTTGCCTCGATTTCAACGTGAGGCGGTCGAGCTGGCTTTCTTCAAGGGACTGAGTCACAGAGAAATTGCCGTTGCCACGCAAGCACCGCTTGGGACAGTGAAAACGCGACTCGAGCTGGGCTTGCAAAAACTCACTCACGCGCTGAGACCGCTGCGTCACAAAGTGTGAGTTGAAGCGTTTTCATCCCCGCGACATTGGCCCGTCTTATTGCTTCTGCTCGTGCTCGTATCATTAACATCCTACTTTAGCTGGGTGTAAGCTGCATAAGAATTACTCATAACCCGCTGGAGTGGTTTTGGCGGTGGCAAACAAACCGCTGAAGCGGTTGAATCGAGGATTGCGCTCGATGCAACTCGTTGAATATGTCTTTAGCGTTAAAAGCGCTGGCCTCAATCGAAGCCTGGGGCATCGTCCCAGGAGATTGAGTTGAAGTTAGGGATGAGCGCTGAAGGCGCGACTCATGGCGTTCGTGACACGCCCTTTCAGCGCTGACGCCCTTCTTGATCCTTAATGCCCCGGGGGCGATGCCCCGGGCTGGGCTGAGCAGAGCGCCGTTGGCGCTAAACACATACCTTGTTGAAGCGACGTGTTACTAAAGCGAGCTGATCGCAAATCGCCAGTCCCCTAGCGCAGCAAAATGACCAGCAACACGATCACGAGAATAAGACCCAAGCCGCCGCTAGGATAATATCCCCAGCCTGCGCTGTACGGCCACGTGGGCAACGCGCCGATTAGCAGAAGAATCAGGATCAAAAGTAGGATGAAACGCATAGTTTATTCTTTTCTTTAAAATCGCATTTGAAGCACGCCCTGCGCGCAAATTTGCGTGTCGAAGAAAACTCATTCGCCAAAGGTCCGCCTGGCAAGAATGACTAAGGAGAAGGCGAAGTATTGATGTTTACTTCAGTTTTCTCCTTCTTGGTTTCAGTGGCTGGATTTACGACTGTGGTCTCTTTTTTCTGTTCAGGTGGATTTACCACGGTGGTATTACTCTCCTTCTTCTCCGCAGGCGGATTTGTGACCGTTGTTTCCTTTTGCTCACAAGCCGTCAGTACTGCCAGGCTGGCGAGTATGCAGATATATTTTTTCATACAGATGAATCGTATGATACGCGCATTTGCGTGTGGGACCTGATGACGCGTCTCTGCGTATAGCGCGATTCTGCTCAGATCGCGCCCAGTAACGCAAGGATTATTAGGATCAAAAGAATCAGGCCGAGTCCCCCGCTGGGATAGTAGCCCCAGCCTCGGCTGTACGGCCAGGCAGGCAGTGCTCCAATTAGCAGAAGAATCAGAATAATTAATAGAATTGTGCTCATAAGATTTTCCTTAGCTCCACATCATTTCCTTTGTTTGTTTCTCTTCAGAGAAAACGCATTTCGCGATGTCTTCGGATTTGTTAGGTTAAAGAAACGCGCGTCGCCGTTGATTGGCGCGATTAATTTCAGTGCGCCAAAGACGTGAATTTAAGCGTTCGGTCCCGATTGCACGCAATCTGCTTTGGCTTCTGGTCATCCTGATTGCATTTTGCGTCATCCTTCTAATCCGCAGCTGCACATAAGAAAGATCGAGTACCTGAAAGAACACGCATCTTGAACTCGCGGTGTGCGCGTGTCTCTTTCGTCATTTTAGGTGTTCGCCAGCGGATGGGAAATCAGGCCGGCGCTGCGCGTCACCGAGCGAAACGACTCTCTGCGCACGGCTAAAGTACGCATGCGCAGCGAACAATCAGAGATGAGAAACGTTCCTTTTTGGATCGACAGCGCAGCTATTCAGAAGTTCCCAAGGCTACGGAGGAACGTAAACGTCGACGTCGTTGTCGTCGGAGCCGGCATTACCGGTATCACTGCTGCTTATCTCCTGAAAGAGGCAGGATCAACAGTCGCATTGATCGAGCGCGAGCGGGTGGCCTCGACCGACACCGGCCATACAACTGCTCACCTCACCTATATCACTGATGTAGAGCTGCAAAAGCTGGCAAGTAATTTTGGCGACGATCACGCCCAAGCCGCGTGGGACGCGGGCGCAGCCGCGATTGATGAGATCGAGCGAATCGTTGGGGAGGAAGCGATCGAGTGCGAATTCACGCGCGTGCCTGCTTACGTGCACGTCCGAGTAGGCGGTTCTCCTAAAAAGGAAGCTCCGTCACTCAAGAAGGAAGCTGATCTCGCTGCCAAACTTGGATTCGACGCGGTTTATCTGGAATCAGTCCCGTACTTCAATTTGCCGGGAGTGCGGTTTGCCAACCAGGCCAAGTTTCATCCGAGGAAATATCTTCGATCTTTGGTTAACAAAATTCCTGGCAACGGTTCGCACGTTTTCGAGAAGAGCGCGGCGACCGAGTTCGATGCAAAGAAGCGCCGCGTTAAGGTGAACCACAATTGGATCGGTTTCCATCGCGTGGTGATGGCAACAAACAATCCACTGGTCGGACTTGCCAGCGTCATCAGTGCAACATTTTTCCAAACAAAGCTGTCTCTTTATACGAGCTATGCGTTGGGCGCCCGGCTTCCATCCAATACGGTGCCCGAAGCGCTGTTCTGGGATACACGGGATCCGTACGATTACCTGCGTGTCGACCGACATCGCGGCTTTGATTACATCATCTATGGAGGTGAAGATCATAAGACTGGGCAAGAGAAGCAGACTCAAAAGGCTTATGCGCGGTTGCTGGCACGCCTAAAAAAAATCATTCCCAAGGCGCGCATTGATCATCGCTGGTCAGGACAGGTTATCTGCACCCCGGACGGCTTGCCTTACATCGGGGAAAATGCCGAGCACCAGTTTGTGGCGACGGGTTATTGCGGCAATGGCATTACATTTGGAACGGTAGCGGCAATGATGGCGCGCGACTGGACTACCGGACGAAAAAATCCATGGACGGATCTGTTTGCCGTGGACCGGAAAAAAATCAAAGGTGCTACGTGGAATTATCTCCGGGAAAACAAGGACTATCCCTATTACATGATTAAAGATCGGCTCGCTCGTCCCGAAGCTGATTCCGTTAGGAAGCTAAAACGTGGCGACGGCATGATCATAGGTTCGCGCGGGAAGAAACGTGCCGTGTTCCGCGACCACACTGGGAAGCTTCGCCAGCTCTGGCCCGTTTGCACGCACCTTGGCTGCCTTGTCAGGTGGAACCCTGCTGAATCCACCTGGGATTGCCCTTGTCACGGCTCGCGCTTCAAACCTACTGGCGAGGTAATCGCCGGTCCCGCTGAAGAACCCCTCGCGCCGATTTGAATTTTGCCATATACCATTCGCCCGTGAAAGAATTGGATTCATACCTCAACGATCATCTTGCTAGCTCTGTTAGCGCGCTGATTCGTTGCGACAGTTTTTCACAACGCGTTCAAGCGAAAACTTGAACGTCGACGCAGCGACCATCTGGGAGCCGGCTCAACCGCCGACCAATCCTGGGGTTTCAATGGATTCAGACCAACGCGCGGTCAGCTTTTTTCGGGCGAGACAACTTCTCTCACGTTTTGGACGTGCTCCTTGATTTCGCTCACTTGCGGATGGACGTCACTGATCAAATCGTGCTCGGCCTGCGAAAGCTTCTCAATGCGCGTCGTCATTTCATGCAGCTCTTCCAACATCGCATCCTGACGGGATGAGATGCGATGCATCCACCAGAAGCACACGGCCCAGCAGACTGTCCCGATGCAGCCAAGCACCAACGCGAAGGCAGAAAGCATCTTTACCCCGGTCGAAGTCTTATGAGCAACCTCGCAGCAGAAAGATCAGGAGCAAAATCGGAATGGGGATCCCGAGGAGCCAAAGCAAAATATATCCAGTTGCACCTGCTTCTTTGAGTCGATTCGTCAAACGCATCTGAGGTAAATCCTTTCTTCGCGTTATTGAATCGCGATCCGGCTACGCATTGCGCGTGCGCAGATGGCGAAACTTAGCGGCGCGAAGATATTTTGCCCTTAATGGGCAGTCAGCGCGGCTCGCCCGGCTCAATATGGCCCGGATTGTTTCCATCCCGCTCTGCTTTTTCGCGAACACGCTTGAACTGGTTCTCAAGGTTCTTGAGATCTTCGTCGGAGAGGCCTTCAAGATTAATTAATTGGTTTCGAGCGCCTTTGCCGGCACGAATGACCTCGTCAAGTTTCAGATTAACGGCTTTGGAGTCGCGGTTCTGCGTGTTTTGAATAACAAAAACCATGAGGAACGTCACGATGGTTGTGCTGGTATTGATGATGAGCTGCCACGTGTCGGAGAAGTGAAACGCAGGACCGGTCAGTCCCCAAACGACAATAATAACAATCGCCAGTGTGAAAGCCCAGGCGCTGCCGAGCACCATCGATGAGCGCCGCGCAAAAACACGGAACAAATCGTTTACTACGCAAAAGAAATCTCGCGACTCTTTCTGTTTTTCTAATTTTCCGTTCTGCGTTTGCATTGTCATAATATTCCTAGTCTTAACCTGGACCGCCGCAAATTAGGTCGACGCACGCCGGATGTAACGCTTGTCGGTGCCTCTTTACACTACGGAAGCGGCATCCGTCGATCCGCATTTCCTAACGACGGAAAATCATTCCCAGTACAAAACCAACGCCGAGCGCGGTAAGGACTGCCTTCGTCGGGTTCTCGCGGACGTATTGCTTGCTGTCGTCCTGAAAACTGCGGACACGATGGAGCGTATCATCCCACATTGCTTCCGCACGGCCCCGATATTCCTCGGCCATTGCGCCCGCGGTCGAGCCGAGATCTTCTGTCGCCTTGCGGACGTGTGTCACGCCACGCTTTGCTTTTTCTTCGACCTCCCGGGGAACCGCTGGGCCTTGATCCATTTGTTTTTGGTCAGCCATAGATTTCCCTTTCTTATGACTAGTTTAAGCTTTTGGTGCTGATGCTTCGCTGACAGTGCTGATATCCTCAGCACCAGCAGCGTTGAAAATGTCTTCGGCACGGTCAACATCTTCACTTTCATCGGCGTGGACGGCGATGAGGTAATTACCCTTTTTCAACTTCTCCTCGTAGCGCTTTGCTTCGATCTCAGGAATGCCGAGACCGATCAAACCGCCTACCACACCGCCAGTCGCCGCACCGACGGCTGCGCCACTCAGCGCCGCCATAATTGGACCTGCAGCGATCAATGGGCCGACGCCGGGAATCGCCAACGCGCCAATTCCCGCCAGCAACCCGATCACCCCGCCAGTAGCGCCACCAGTGGCTGCACCGGTCGTTGCACCCTCCGGCGCCTTTGTCGCTTTAACATGACCTACGTCACGCGTGCCGCCTGTATCAGGCATTAGCACTGATATTTCCGAGGTTGCGAAGCCCTGAGCCTGGAGTTGGTGAACAATTCGCTCAGCCTGGCCGAGTGTAGTTGCAATACCGAATACTGATTTAGACATAATAAGTTTCTTTCGTTTGTGTTAGGTTTGTTATTTAATGCTTAACGTCGAGTTGATTCTCGATCTTTGCACCGCTCGCCGCTGATCTTGCAAGCTGATCAATTTTTGATTTTTCTTGCGCAGTCTTAACCGGTCCGCGGAGTGTGACCTGACCGTTGGCGGTAATGATTTTGATGTTCTTTGCAGTCATTGAAAGCTGGTCGTCTTTCATTAGCGCCTGCCGGATGGCCTGCGTGATTTTTAAATCCGCCGAACTGTTTGACTGGTCGCCGGATGTCTTGGTTTCGCCGGAGCGATCGCGCTCGTTTGTCGCCGTATTATCGGAGTTCGTCTTCTCATCCTCAGCAGCAAATGCAGCTACGCTAAGTGCGCTAAGACAAGCTAAGACTAGTAAAGTTCGTTTCATGGGTTCTTTTACTTTCATGGGTTGTTAGTTTGAAGGTGTAACGTGTCGGTGACTCATCGCAACCCATACCTCAACCGGTTTTATTTATTTAGCCGCGATGTAACTGCACACTTCATCTTCAGCATCTTCTGCGATACATAAGCTTTCGACGAAGTCGGGACTCGCTCCCGACATCTTATGTGCAACCTCGTAGTAGAAATATCAGAAACAAAATCGGAATGGGGATCCCGAGGAGCCAAAGCAAGATGTATCCAGTTGCACCCGCTTCTTTGATTCTATTCGTTAAACGCATCTGATAGTCCTTTCTGAAAATGCTACTAATTTGGAATTCTCCGTGTACACAGGGAGCATGCTTTGATTGATGAAAACGCACAATCGGGGCCGTGGATGATTATCTAATCAGACGAAACCCTATGGTACACGCGAAGATTGCGAGCAGATCGTCGCTGCGTTGAGCTTATCGAGACGCAATGTCGTTTGCGACGGTCATACCCAGATTGCAAACACCGCAGTGAGCTAAACTAAGTAGTGAGGCGTGAGCAATCATG
>QHPG01000207.1 GCA_003219005.1 Verrucomicrobiota bacterium | reverse complement strand
AAGGCCAAATCATCCGCAAAGCCTTCGAACTCGGCGTCGATCTCTCACTCACCCACAGTTGCTATGATCCGACTCCGGAAGGTCTTGCTTGCGGCGAATGCGATTCCTGTCTCCTTCGGCTCAAGGGTTTTCGCGAAGCCGGAATAGATGATCCGATCCGTTACGCAAAAAAATGAAACGGCTGCTCAGGATCTTCGAACTCTCGAAAAACGAACAGCGCGTGGTTCTGATCGTGATGCTCGCGCTCGTGGTGATCGCCCTCATCGGATACGAACGCCGCGTTTATCGCGTCCACGTTCGCACTCCGAGCGTGCCGGAGGCGAAAGCATCGCCCACTCCCGTGCAAGCCCATGACGAGCAATAGAGTTCAATCCGCTAAGGATAGTTCCGCCGATTAAAAGGAGCCTCGAATGCTATTATGATGATTCACATCAATTCAGTCTTCGTTTAATCCAGGAATTCGTCCGTAGCCGACAAAGACCGGACTAATTTTGGCGTCGCCGCTTTTGGGCGGTGGCGGCAATTTGAAATCGAAAACGCTGACGCCCCAGCGTTGTTTTCCATCGTACGTGCGGCCGTCGCTCGATCCGACCATGACGCGTTTGTTCGTTCGTTTTTCGCGGCCCAGGTAAATCATGCTGTGTGTGATTGGCGGATCGCGATCAATGTTATAGGTGCCGCGCCAAAAGAGCAGGTCGCCGGGTTTAAGATCATCAAGTTCAAATGAGTCTTCCTTACGGCTCACGACCGCTTTGAAGTTGCCACCTTTGCGCACCCAGACGTATTGCTGACTGGAATCGCGCGGGACATCAGGGAAACCGTTTTGCTTAAGAACGTAATAAACGAAACCGGAGCAATCCATGCCGCCATTTGCGGGATCGGCGGAGCCGTAGGTGTAGCCGAGATTTTGTTTTGTTAGCGCCAGGCCGGCGTCGATGATCTGGCGCACTTTCAGCGGATAACTGTCGGAATCCTCTATTTCTTCAGGCGAAAGACTGACATTCGGCCAGGCTTTTTTTCCTTGAGCACGCTCAGAAGACGAAGGGGTCGGATTTTCCACCGGAGTTGGAGATGGAGTCTCTGTCGCAGCCGGAGATTCAGTTGGTGCAGGCGTCGGAGATGCTTGCTTGCGTTTTGATTTGCTTTTCGGGATTGGGCTCGGAGTTGGAGTTGGCGAGGCTTTCTTTTGTTTTCGTTCGGCCGCCGGCGATGGAGTGGGCGTGGCTTTCTTCTTGCGATGCTTACGAATCGGTGTTGGCGATGGCTCGAAAACTTTCTTGATCTTTGTGCCTAACGACTCTTCGGCTGCATG
This sequence comes from Verrucomicrobiota bacterium, assembly GCA_003219005.1. Taxonomy (GTDB): domain Bacteria; phylum Verrucomicrobiota; class Verrucomicrobiia; order Chthoniobacterales; family UBA10450; genus Udaeobacter. The sequence goes on along the minus strand of QHPG01000207.1, from coordinate 6,282 downwards.
TGCCGCGCAGACTTGCCCAAGGCAGATCCCAAGGATTAAAAGCCATTTCATGATGGGGCAGTGCCCTTAAGGTTGCAGTGTCCGCTGTCCTCAGCGGAGAATCGAATGCGCGATCCGTGTCGGATGCGCTGAGACAGCGCACGCTACAACACCGACTGAGAATCAGCGCGCCAGCTCCTGAAGAATTGCCTTATTGAGACGGATGCCCCCCTCGAAATTTTCGAGGGGAAAATTCTCGTTTGGTGAGTGCGCACGGCAATCGGGCAGCGCGAGTCCCATCAGCAGTGTTTCGATGCCGAGAATGCCGCGGAACTGCGAGACAATCGGGATGCTGCCGCCCTCGCGTATGAGCGCGACGTCGCGATCGAAAGCCTTGCGCAAGGCGCGCTGGGCTGCTTCGCCGAGCTTCGAGTGAGGGTCAGTGAGATACCACGGGCCACTATGGCCGGTCGTAATTTCCATCGTGACGCCTTTCGGAAGATTCTGGCGTAAATGTTCCTTCGCCAGTTTCAGAATTTCATCGCCTTCCTGTTCGGGAACGAGACGAAATGTCAATTTCGCCATCGCGTGACTGGCAATCACCGTCTTGGTCCCCTTCCCCTGATAGCCGCCGCCGATTCCGTTGATCTCGGCCGTTGGACGTGCCCAAATACGCTCCATCGAATTGTAACCTGCTTCGCCGAAAAGTTCCGGCGCGCCTGTTTCTTCGAGAATCAGTTTGTCGCCATTGACTGGAAGTTTGCGCCAAGCTTCGCGCTCCCAATCTTCAAGCGGCTTGACGCGATCGTAAAAGCCGGCGATGGCCACGCGACCTTCGCGATCGTGAAGTGTGGCGAGCAATTGCGCGAGCGCGGTGATCGGATTGGCAACCGCGCCGCCAAACACGCCCGAATGCAAATCCATTTTCGGACCGGTTACTTTGATCTCCAGCGCGGTCACACCGCGCAGTCCATAACTCAACGTCGGCACGCCGCGGGCGATCATCCCGGTATCTGACACGACTCCGACGTCGCACTTCAATGCATCGCGATTTTGACTCAGGAAAGGACCAAGATTCCCGCTGCCGATTTCTTCTTCGCCTTCAATCACGAGATGGAGATTCACAGGCAAATCGCGATGCTGCTCGATCGTTTCCTGAATCCCGAGAATGTGCGCAAGGATCTGTCCTTTATTGTCGGTAGCGCCGCGAGCAAAGACGTAACCGTTTTTCAAAACGGGCTCGAACGGCGGCGAATCCCATAGTTCCAGTGGATCGGGTGGCTGCACATCGTAATGCCCGTAGATCAGAACTGTCCGGCGTCCGGGCTGATGTTTATTGCGCGCCCAGACGATTGGATGCCCGTTGGTGGGAACGAGCTGTGTCTCAAGCCCGATACTTGTGAGCTTGTTCACGAGCCAATCCGCACATTGCTTCAGCTTTTCTTTGTATTGGTCGTCAGTCGAAACGCTTGGGAACCGCAGAAACGAATAAAACTCTTCGAGGTAATTGTCGCGCATGGCCACAAGAGTAAACCCGGATTGCCGCAAGCGTCCACCAATCAACCCGCACGAACCAACTGTAGGGGGGCGCTTCGCCTGCCGGGCGCAAAGCTGGCAAGCGGAGCGCTTGCCCTACAACGACAATACTCACACGTTTGCCCGCTCGGGACGCGCAACGAACTTGCGCACGAAATATACCACCGACGCGAGAGCGAGCACGATTCCGGTCACCGCAAATTCCCGAGCCGTGGCGTGCGCGAGAATCCAAAAGATCGCGACGATCGCCAGCGCGGGCACAATTTTCATGCCTGGGAAATTGAAGGGTTGGCCATCCGATCGGACATCGCGTTGCACCAGAATCCAGCAGGCAGCACAGCAAAGCAGGTACATCAACAACACGGCGACGTTCGAAAGCACCGCCAGTTGTTCAAACGTGCCGCTAAGTGACAACGCAAAGGCTAGCGCCGCATAAGTAATGATTGCCACGTCCGGTGATCGATAGCGCGGATGAACGTGCGCGAAAAATTGCGGCAACGCGCCGTCTCGCCCGAAAGCAAAGATCATCCGCGGCGAACTCAGGATGTCGCTCGTCACAAATCCAAATGCAGAGATGCTGGCACCAGCCAGAAGAATCGTGCGGCCTAAATTGCCGAGAAATTCTGCCGCCGATTCGGCAAGTGGCGCGTCAGGATATTTCGCAAGCTCGCCGCCGAGCGTTCCCTGCGCGACGAGTTGGATCATGAGGTAGATGATCGTCGTGACGACGAGAGCGAGATAAGCCGACCGTGGAACGGTTCGCGCCGGATTCTTCACTTCACCGCTCGGAATCAGGGCCACCTCGATTCCGACAAAGGCGAAAATCAACAAGATAACAGCGTCGCCTAACGACTTGCTGCCGGGCCAACTGCTCCAGGCAAGATTAGTCGGGTGAATGAAGAATATTCCGACGCCAATGAACAGCAACAGCGGCAGGAGCTTTGCGACTGTGATCACGGTCACCGCACCCGCACCTTGGCGCACCCCGCGGATGTTGATCAACACGAGCGACGCGTAAACGGCGAACATCACGACTATGCGCATTATCGGACCACCGAGGAGCGGGACCACTAGCGCGACCGAGTTTGCCAACACGTTCACGACGCCGGCAACCGCGCCGATCGCTGTTAAAAAATAAAGCATGCCGGCGAGAAATCCCACGTAGCGACCAAACGCTACTTCCACATACGCGTACAAGCCGCCCGTCAATGACACCCTGCTGCCGGCAATCGCGAAACAAGTAACGAACAAGACCATCGCAATCGCACAACAAACAAATGCCAGCGGCGCAGCTGAGCCTAATCCCTTCGCCACGGTCGCTGGGATCACGAAAATTCCAGCACCGATTGTCGAGCTGACAATATTTGCGGTGAGAGCCGGAACCCCAATGCCGCGGACCAACTGATGATCGATGCGCTCTTCTTGCTGTATCCACGCTGGCGGCTCATCTGCCATTGGCGCATCCTGAGTGAATGAATTGTCCAAAGCAAGAATGTGGGTTAATCTTCTCGCGCCAGGGGAGTACTTTTCAGAATGACGGGGAATCGTAGCATGGAATGCGCGGAGGGACGCCTCTCCCTAGCTCGGCCGAGGGAGAGGGTCAGGTTTAAGCCGCCAGTAACTCTTCCTAACTCCTCACCTTCATTCTCTCCCCTTGCCAAGTGGAGAGGGAAAGCGGCGCATCATTTTGAGCGACCTTGTAGGGAAACACAATATCCTGTGGCCACGCCCATCTGGAACCACTTCAAATTGTATGATTTTCCGCTTGTAACCCCGCTAAGGCTGCTGTATTGACGCTGCCGAAGCCCGGGGTGTGGCCCAAAATGCATTTACAATCACTCGAGCTACTCGGCTTTAAGTCATTCGCCGATAAAACCATCTTCAATTTTCACGAAGGCACCACCGCAATCGTCGGGCCGAACGGTTGTGGAAAATCCAACGTCCTCGACGCCGTCCGCTGGGCGCTCGGAGAACAATCTGCCAAGTCGCTCCGTGGCGACGAAATGGCGGACGTGATCTTTAACGGCGCCGAGACCCGCAAACCCGTCGGTGTTGCCGAGATATCACTCACGTTCACCGATTGTGCCGAAGAACTGGGGATCGAATGGCACGACGTACGCGCTACACGTCGTGTGTATCGCGATGGCAACTCTGAATACCTCCTGAACAAAACGCCATGCCGTCTTCGTGACATTCAAAATCTCTTCGCCGACACCGGCATCGCACGGGCCGCTTACTCCATGATGGAGCAAGGCAAGATCGATATGATCCTGAGTTCACGTCCGGAAGATCGCCGCGCAGTGTTCGAGGAAGCGGCCGGAATTACCAAATACAAGGCGCAAAAACGCGAGGCGCTGCGCAAGCTGGAAGCGACCGAGGCAAATCTTCTGCGCATTGGTGACGTTATTAAAGAGGTGAAACGTCAAATTGGTTCATTGCAGCGACAGGCAGGCAAAGCGCGGCGATACCAGGCGCTGCACGCGGACCTGCGCGTGCTGGAAACTCATCAGGCCCGCAAACAACTTGATTCGCTCGAGAGCGAGCTCGCCGCTTGCCGCGAAGAACTTGAGCGTCTGAACGAATCCGAACACGCCGCGCGTGAGAAAATCGACAACAGCGAGAATGCGCTAACCGAAGAACGCCGCGCGCTCGACAAGATAGACATCGAGATCGCCAACTCACGAGCAGAGGTGCAGCGACTGGAAAGCGAAATCGCCGCGCACCGCAGCCGGATTGAATTCAATCGGCAGCGTGCGGAAGAATTCGCCGAGTTGGTCGAACGCGCGCAGCGCGACATCGGCGACGCGGGAAAAAAATGCAAACAGCACGCCGCTGAGGTCGAGCAAACCAATAACGCGATCGCAGAAATGGAGCGGCACTTGGAAGAAAAAGAAGCCGAGCTGACCGAGCTCGGCAGCTCGGCCGGACAAATCCAGAAAAATCGAGCCGAGAGCGGGATGCAGTTGCAGGAGTTGCAACTCGCGCTGACCAAATCCGAAAGCCGCGTCGCGACGTTCGAAGAGGAACTCTCGGGAACCAAAACGCGCCGGGAATTGGCACACGCTCAAAGTGAACAGCTCGCCAACCAGATTCGAACGCTAAGCACAGCGAGCGAAAAACTCGCCAGGCACATTGCCGTCTCAGGCAAAACGAGCCGACGCGACGCGATCGATGTCGAGGCGAGCTTGCGGGAAAAAGAAAGACTGCTCTGCGAAGCGGAACAGGATCTTGCTGCGGTTGAGCGGGCGCTGACGGAGAAACGATCGCGTCTGGACGTTTTGCGTCAGCTCAATGAAGAGGGCGAAGGCTTGGCTGAAGGTTCGCAAGCTGTCCTCAAAGGTCTGGACGATCCCGAAAAATTTCGTGAGGTGATTGCCGGTTCACTCGTAGCCCATCTGGATGTCGATCCGAAGTTCGTTCCGGCGATCGAAGCTGCGCTGGGGCGAAATCTCCACGCCGTCATTTTAAAAGACGCGGGCCTTGTTTCCGAAATCATCGCGCGACTAAGAAAAAAGAAACTCGGCCAGGCTGCGCTAGTCATTTCACAGTTGACAGGCTCGACGCAAAAACCAGCGCGGCAAAGTCTGCCGGAGGGCGCGCTCGCCTGGGCTACGGACAAACTCGTTGCGCCCTCGTCGCTCGAACCACTCGTCGGACAATTGCTCGGCGACGTGGCCATTTTCTCGGATTTACAACAGGCGCTGGAGTGCAAGAAGCGCGAGCCTACGCTGGGGATGGCCACTCTCGCCGGCGAATTTATTTCTCCTGAAGGAATCGTCTTTGGCGGCAGTAGCGAAGTGCGCGCGCCATCATTGCTGGAGCGCAAAGCGCAAATTGCCGATCTGGCAAAGGAAGAAACCGCGCTGGTAAAAGAGCGCGAATCGCTTTGCGCGAGACGCGACGGAGCGAAAGAGGCGCTCGAAATCGCTTCGCGGCTCCAGCGCGAATTAAGCGAGGCTGAACGCAAGATCGACAATTTGCGATCGGACAAAAATGCGCTCGAGCACCAGGTGGCTACAGCCGACGAACGGATCGCGCATCTGGAGCAGGAACTGCAAACGATACGGGATCAGCTCGCAAAAGAGCAGACAGGGCTGGCTGCATTCGAAGCGGCACAGAAAAAAACCACACTGCGCGAAGAAGAGTTGACCGAAAAAATGAACCAACTGCGGCTGGCCGTCGCGACCGAGCGCCAGCGTCATGAAAATTTCATCGCACAACACGAATCAATGCGCGCACGCGAGGCCGAATTGCTGGAGCTGATCGCTGTTCGAAAAACCGATATAGCGATGTACGAAGCGAAATTGACTGCACAAGCTGAGGAGTCCCGTGAATCTGAAAGCTTAATTAAGAGTCAGACGGCGCAACGCGCGCAAGCAGAAGCGAACGCGGCGAAAATCGTCGAGCAACGCGCTAAACGACTCTCCACGATTTCCCACTGCGAAATCGAATTGCGACGTTTGCGTGATTCATTAGGCGAATTGCAGGACCGCCGTGCCCAGTTGCAAGTGCGCGAATCGCAATTGCAAATGAAGATCGACAATCTCGCCGAGCATATTTCGCGCAGCTACCAGATTGATCTTCGCGCGTTTGCAGTGGATCAGCCCGCGTGCGAGAAAGTTTTGCGCGCGCAACTGAAACGTGGCGCGGGCTTCCAGCCCGCGACGGATCGGCAGGATGCCGATGCCACGAACCTTGCGGGCGCAGACCTCCAAAAGCTCATCGCCGATCTACGCACGCAGCTCGACAACATGGGTCCGGTAAACC
>QHPG01000291.1 GCA_003219005.1 Verrucomicrobiota bacterium | reverse complement strand
GAGAAACGCTGGCGGGAATTTGAGCAACTGCTCGCGTCACCACGGCTACCGGGCGATATTCGCTAACATCGATAAACCTGGGCGGCTGCAGCCGACACGGCCGCCTCTAGAGTTACGTGTCGTGCTTTCACTAGTGCTGGCATCCTGTTCACCAAGGCGCATTGCTCTCCAAAGGCGGGTTCGAATTTGAAATCGTCTCGCCGCGTGTTGCAGAAGAGTTCATAGCTCTCACGCTGTCGTTCTTTGCGACGGCGAGTGTTCACCCCGAAAATATTTCACTCATATTGGCGGGACAGTGATTAGACCGCGGCGAAAAAGTAACAACCGGCCCGACGCCGGCTAAAAGACGCTACTCGTTAGGCAATTGCCGGCTGGGCCTGAAGCAGCAATGCCAGAGCCCGCTTACCGGTTTCCACAAAAGTTCCCATCTCTTCCGCCGTAACTTGTTTGTTGTAGCGATAGAGAAACATCAGATCGCCCGCCGCTTCCACCGTCAAATCCCGCTCCTGCTCAAAAAACTGAATGATGGAGCTGTTAAAAAGCTGCCGGACCGCTGCCTCATCCGGTCCGCGCAACAGGTATGTCCTACTAAACTCCGGCACTTCGGAAAAGTTGATATCCGAATAACCGAAAACTTTGTCGATTTTCGAAAAGATGTTTTCCGGTGAAATGGAAAATGGCGGCAGTTTCAGCAGCGGTGACTGCATGCGGATAATGGTTTGCCCAACAGTTTGACCGTAGCCGCTGGTCCCGATCGAGTACGAATAATCAAAGAGAAACATGGCCAGCTCAGCCGGACCGGACGGCTGAAGAACGTTATGAACGGTGCGGGCGTACCCTGCCTTGGCGAGGTGCGAGCCGACAATAAGCGCCTTGTCTTCCTTGGTCGCCTTGCGCCGAAAAGTGAAGCCGAGGGCACGAGCGGCCGCCTCAATTTTGTCAGACCGCTTTTTTTGGAAATAAAGAGCGCCCCCGATTAGGAGCGCAAGGAGGACGACGAAGATTCCGAATGCCGAACTCACGTTGGCGAGCAGGGGCCTGGCGACCAACGCGGCGGGCTTGTTCAGAAGCGCAAATACGATTGATGAAAACATGGCAATACGGAATTTGGCGACGCAGCTTTAAACGCTCCGCTTTCGATTGGCAAGAGCCCTCGCTTCAAACGCGCGCAAACATTCCGCGCACGCGGATTGCGCATTAACTTCTTGCTCCTTTCCGTGGTGCGACCGAAAATTTGCCATGGCTACCCATCCTACGCACTATGCGCATCCGGAAGCGCTGGTGAAGACTGATTGGCTGGAGAAACATCTCAAAGATGACCGAATCCGCGTCGTCGAGTCGAATGAAGACATTTTGCTTTACGACACCGGGCACATTCCGGGAGCAGTGCACATCGATTGGCGCGCCATTGTTCGGACATGACAAAGTGAAAATCCTCAACGGAGGCCGCGACAAATGGAAAGCGGAAGGCCGCCCGATGAAGCGGGAAATTCCAAAATACCCGGAGACGAACTATCCCGTGCCGAAGAAACGATTCGACAGCGAAATCCGCGCATTCTTCGATGAAGCGCTGGCGCAAAGCAAAGGCGACAAACCCTTGATCGACGTGCGTTCGCCGGGCGAATACAGGGGCGAGATCACGCACATGCCCGAGTATCCGCAGGAAGGCGTGCTGCGCGGCGGCCATATCCCCGGAGCGAAGAGCATGCCCTGGAAAACCGCCACGAATGACGACAGCACCTTCAAACCCGCATCGGAACTGGGAAGAATTTATTTCGAGCAGTGCGGAGTTAGTCCGGACAAAGACACAGTTGTCTATTGTCGGATCGGCGAGCGCTCCAGTCACACATGGTTTGTGCTAACTTACTTGTTAGGCCTGAATAACGTTCGCAATTACGATGGTTCGTGGACTGAATGGGGCAACAAAGTCGGCGCACCCATTGAGAAGAGCGCGTAACGCGCTTCCCCGGAATTCAAACGCGCGCGCTCCTCTCCAGCAGCTCGTGGATTAGCCCCATTCGTCCTCGCTCTTTGCGACTGGAACGGAGCTTCGCGATCGAGCGCTGCATTCGTCGTGTCCAATTCAGATTTGCCTTGGTGCCGGGCACGTTAAACCGGTATTTGCGCGCGAGCAGGTCCGTGATCATCACGATGGCAATCCACGAATTGCAGCCGAAGAGCGCTTCCATAATCGCTCGATAAAAATCGTTCTCGAAGTCGAGCTGGTCGATTTTGAAGTTCAGGCCCGAGAACAGCGCGATCTTCTCAAGTGTCGCTCGCGCCTGTTGTCCCGCGGCAGAGTCTGAATGCTCAAGCGCGTCGTCCCACAAAGCACGAATTGGCTCATGATCGTGTGTTGCGTATGTCGCCACGGATAAGCGCTCGTATTTGTCGCCAAGAATGACCATCCCATCGAGCATTTCCCATTGCGGAATCTTGAATCCGGCAATCCCAAGTGAATGTAAATCGGGCCGTACATAATCGGGCACCACGCCGAGGTCTTCGCCAACAACGCGCGCGGCACCCGCTTCTTCCAGAACAACGCGCAGATATTCTTCGCCTTCGCGCTTGTTCGCTTCCCGGTTTTCAGGCGTGTCGTCATTGCGGGCAATGAAATGCGGGGCACGGCCACCGGTGCGTTCCAGCATTTGCTGCTCAGTCAGCGGCAGGAACTCCTTGTTCCTTCGTGGTCGCCACGGAAAGGCATAGATCCGGTAAAATCCCTGGACATGATCGATCCGAAACATATGAAAGATGCGTCGGATAGCGCGCGTCCGTTCACGCCACCATTGAAGGTTGTTCGCGCGCATGGCGCTCCAGCGATAGAGCGGGATACCCCAGTTCTGCCCCCATTTTTGCGTGAAAGCGTCGTCTTTGAAATGCGGCTCG
>QHPG01000292.1 GCA_003219005.1 Verrucomicrobiota bacterium | reverse complement strand
CATCGGTGCTTCCACCATCTGCGACAATGATTTCGGCTCCGGGCGCTCGCTCGCGCAGATGCAGGAGAAATTGCCGTATCAAGGGCGCCTCGTTGAAAACTGGTACGATGATCGAAAACTGCATTGTCTTACTCCATTCGCGAACCGATTTCTTCTCTCACGAGTTTTCCCGGCAAAGAATTTTGTTGGAACAAAATGGTTGCTTGGCACGTCTGTTGGATGAATACAGTTTACCGAAATCAAAAACGGAGGAGCGGCGGTTTCCAGCCCCGAAAGCTTTTGGAGTTCGAAAAGCGCCGTTGCTTGTGCGTATCAGCGACCGCTGGGGGTCGGTGCAGGTGAATTGAACTTCTGATCTGCTGACTGTTCCTCGGTGGTTTGCGCCTTAGTCTTCGTGGACGTCTTTCTAGAGTTTCGATGGGTTGTCCTGGCGGTTTCCTTCGCTTTCTCACCTGTGCCTTCGACGGTTTCCTTGGTCTTTTTGGTTACAGTCTCAGCTGTCTCCTTGGTTTTTTCTCCGACCGTTTTCGCGGCCTCCTTGGTTTTCTCGGCTACAGTCTCGGCCCCTTGCTTAATTTTCTCGCCTGCTTTCTTTGCCCCCTCCTTTATCTCTTGGCCCGTCCCTTCCTGCCCAAACGCGGCGAGCGCTCCGGCCGCGACCAAAGCGAGAACCAGACTTGTTATTCTCATGCTTTTCCTCCTGTTGATTTGCACTTTCTGTACAAAGGAAACGGATCAGGCGTCGCAATCGCGCGCCTCGCGCCCAGGCTACTTAACATCGTGCCCAGGCTATTTAAGATCGCGTACAGGTGGTACGCGATTGAGCCGCGCAGCACGTCCGTTCGTAAATCGACGCAAGCATCGAGGAGGACACGCCGAAAATATAAAGCGTTGCGATGAATCCATAGGCAAATGTCAGGCGGGCGGGTCCGATTACTTCATAGCGGCGAGGGCTTACCACAATTCGCTTCTCGCTGTGTACCACGCGGCCGTAGCGATGAAGCCGGCGAAAAAATTCCACATCTTCCATCAACGGCACCGTGGGAAATCCACCGACATCAACAAACGCGGTCCGCCGGCAGAAGATTCCGTGATCGCCACATCGCATGCGGAGCAGGATCCCTGCGTAATGCGCCAGGCTGTCCGTTAACCGATAAATCAAAGCTCCCGGCAGGCGAATCCGGAAGTAGCCACCGACAACATTCGAATCATCCATGATGCGCGTAATCTCATCCAAACATTGCGATGGCAGCTCAACATCGGCGTGGACAAACCAAAGAATTTCCCCATGCGCAGCGTGCGCCCCGGCATTCATTTGCCTGGCACGATCGCGCTGGCTCTCGACAATCCGATCGCAAAAGCCTGCAGCGAGATCAGCCGTGCCATCGGTGCTTCCACCATCTGCGACAATGATTTCGGCTCCGGGCGCTCGCTCGCGAAGATGCGCGAGAAATCGCCGTATCAAGGGCGCCTCATTGAAAACTGGTACGATGATCGAAAACTGCATTGTCTTACTCCATTCGCGAACCGATTTCTTCTCTCACGAGTTTTCCCGGCAAAGAATTTTGTTGGAACAAAATGGTTGCTTGGCACGTCTGTTGGATGAATACAGTTTACCGAAATCAAAAACGGAGGAATTCATATGATTACAAGAATTATCGTCGCAACTGCAATTGCACTATTTTTTACGCCGGCAACGCTGCTCTTTTCACAAGAGCATCCAGAGCATCCCACTAAAGGCGCAGAACACGCCAAGAAAGGTGGAACCGAAAAGCATGTGAGCACGGCTGATATCTCCGCGGGAATAAAACAGAACATCCAGGCCGAAACCAAAAAAGGCAGCGACGGCAAGTTTCATGTCAAACATGAAGGACAGGATCTCGCTCTCGACTTGATAAGGGTACACGATGATCGCCTGCAGGACCTTGGTGACGGGAAATATTTCGCGTGCGTGGACATGAAGGCAGCGGACGGTAAAACCTACGACATTGACTTTTTTCTGACGGGGCAACCCGGCAGCATGAAAGTAACAGATACTGCGGTCCATAAGATCGACGGCAAACCGCTTTACAATTGGAAAGAAGAAAACGGTACGTGGAACAAAGTGCCGGCAAGTTGAAGGAGCCAATGTACCGCACTGTAGCCACGGCCCCGTGGGTCGTCCTTCAGAAAATGAAGCTCTTGAGAGAGACCGGCCACAGGCCGGTGGCTACAGTACGCGCGCGTCTGGATACCACTGGCAAAGACGGACGCATTTCAAACCGTGACTGTGGAAGAGCTCAACATTCCCATGAAATGGGAAAAAGCGCGGGATCGCGAGTATGGCAATGACATTTGTGTTCTCCAGCTCCGGCCTGAAGACAGCGGCAAAACAATCGAGGTGCGATACCGCGTGGTGCGTAAAGAAAAAGCAGCCTATCCTGCAAACAATGCAGATGCTGCACGTTATTTGCGTCCGGAGAAACTAGTACCCAATGACGAAACCTTCAGAACGCTTGCTCAGAAAGCAACGGCCGGAAAAACCGGCGATCTCGATCGTGCGAAAGCGCTCTACGATCACGTCATCGGTCGGATGCGCTACGACAAATCGGGAACTGGCTGGGGCCGCGGCGACGCCAAGTACGCCTGTGATATGCGCACCGGTAACTGCACGGATTTCCACTCCTACTTCATTGCTCTGGCGCGCAGCGTCGGTATCCCGGCGCGTTTCGCCATCGGCGCTACCATCCCAACCGACAAGAACGAAGGCACCATCGAGGGATATCATTGCTGGGCAGAATTCCTGGCCGACGGACGCTGGGTACCGGTGGATATCAGCGAAGCATGGAAAAATCCGAAGCTCGCTGATTATTATTTTGGCCATAACCCAGCGAATCGCTTCGAACTAACGAAGGGTCGTGACCTGATGGTCGATCCCGAACCCCTGAACGGTCCGATCAATTTTCTTGCGTACCCTTTGCTTGAAATGAACGGCGAGATCGTAAAACCCGAAACGACGTTCACATTCCGGCGAATCGGCGCATAGCATGGCTCCGGCGTCTTCGTAGATTTTCGCTCGAAGTGCTTTCGAAGTGCGATGCGTCTTCGCATCGCTTTCGCTCTTGCCTGGCACTATATTGCGCGGGCGCTCCGTCTTTGGTATGCGTCTCCAAGTCAATGCCAAAAATTCCTTTGATGGATTATGTCGGCAGGCCATCGCTGGCATGCCTGTTTGTTGCGCTGCTCTGGCTGCAATGGCGATTTCCGCTGCGGCGTCAGCATT
>QHPG01000117.1 GCA_003219005.1 Verrucomicrobiota bacterium | reverse complement strand
AGCAGGAGTGTTCTACGTTTACGTGCTCAGATCGGAAACCGACTCGGGGTTCTACATCGGTTATACGAGAAATTTGCGAGCGCGAATTAAACAGCACGACTCGAAAAAGAGTTTTGCCACTGCCCATCGAAGTCCTTTGAAGCTGATTTATTACGAAGCTTATCTGAATCAAGCTGACGCTCTCGGGCGCGAGCGATACTTGAAAAGCGGCGCTGGCCGGCGATTCCTTAAAGCTCAATTGAGAAACTACCTGGCAAAACGAATCCAATTAACCGCGTAGCGCAGGGGCGTGCCCACGCCGGTAGTTTTACGCGGTACACGCATGTGCTGAATCGGCCGGGGTTGGGAGTGAAGAGCCCTTTGGACTAGAGAGCTGGTTTCGGCCATACGCGTGCGATGTTCGAACATTGTGCACGCATGGCAGGCGCCGCTTATGCCGCTCGTCGATTCACTTGATGTTGACAGCAATTGCTATCGTGGGGGCGGGCATCGCATGAGCGTGATGCGGATCTTGTTGCCCTTTTGCAAGAAAATACCATGTGCCGGGCGTCATTCGGCCGCGTTCGGGTAGCTGTTGCAGGCGCGACGGATCCAAGCCTGCCGCGATCAGTCCGGAGACGTCGAACTCGTACACAATGTCTTCTGACGTGCGCTCCGGCTGAGTAGCAAAGTGAACCATGGTACCGTGGCCGCTGTTGAAACAGTATTCGCCGCTCGCCGCAGTCTGATCGATCGCGATCTCGGGCTTTGCACGCAGAATCCTGGCGATGGCCAGAATCTCGCGTTTCGATGTGCCCTCGAGAGCGAGAACGTCGGCGTAATCGCGTTTGAGTTTGGTGAGTTCGTCTTCGGATTGCGGCTGGTCGGCGGCGAGGAGACGACCGGTCACAAGGGACGTTAGAAGTAGGAAAAGAATGCGTCGCATAATAGTGCCTCGGTATGATGTTTGATGGGCCGAACTATATTTCGGCTGCATTTCGCAGTCTAATTCTTCATTGTGTTGGGCCAAATGCCGGCTCGACTTTTCGGCGCGTGAACTTACCCTCATCAAACAGGAAGCTAGCAGCTTCCCTACAGGAAAAGCGAATCTTAGATGGCGACGGAAGAATTTCCGAAAAAAGAATTGGAGACGCTCTGGGCTCCGTGGCGTGTGGAATATTTCGAAAAGGAACCGCGTGACCTGAATTTTCTTTCCGAGGCGGCACAGGCGAGCGACGACTCCGCGCATTTGGTAATCACTCGGCGAAAGAATGCGTTTCTGATGATGAACCGCTACCCGTACTCGGTCGGTCATCTCATGGCGGTGCCGTATCGCAAGGTCGCTGAGCTTTCGGCGCTCGGCGACAATGAGGTGGTCGAGCTTTGGAATTTGGTCGTGCATGCGCAGTCGCTTCTACGCGCCGCGACGAAAACGCAGGGATTCAACATCGGTTTGAATCTCGGCGAATGCGCGGGCGCGGGGGCGCCTGATCATCTGCATATCCACATCGTGCCCCGCTGGAGCGGCGACACCAATTTCATGCCGATCCTCACCGGCACGCGTACGCTCTCGGATGGGTTGCGCGCCTTGTATGACAAATTGATGGATGCGCAGGCTAAAATGGCTTCGCAACGTTAAACCGTTAAATCGTTGAATCGAAAATCCGATGTAACCGTTTAACGATGTAACGAATCACTCATCCTTGATGAACACCTGGGTCGAAGCGCCGCCGCGACAAAAGGGTCTGGGCTGCTTCGCGCGGGGTTGCCTGATTCTTTTGGTGTTTGCGATCGTGCTGGCGATCGCTTGCTTTGCCGGTGTGTATTGGGGTTTTCAACGGCACTCCGCGATCATGCACGGTATTTATTGGCTAGCAAAAACGCATTCAATCGCGGAAGCACCGGCGCCGGTGCCTGAATTCACCGGCTCGGACACCCAAATTCAAAACGTCCGCGAACGCTGGCAGGATTTCGAACAGAAGACGCGCGCGGGTCAAGCGGCCGAGATCGAACTGACCGCAGATGACATTAATGCTTTGATCGCCGCGAACCGGGATGCGCGGGGCAAAGTCTTTGTGTCGATCAACGGAAACCAGCTTCGTCTTCAGGCGAGCGTTCCGCTTGGAGAGATCCTTGGCCGGCCGGGTTATTATTTTGACGGGGACATGACTGTTGAATTCAAAGGCGCGGAGTCGTTGGATAATCCGCAGTTGAACCGGATTGTGGTAAACGGGGAGCAGGTGCCAAGTGATCTCTTAAATTGGAAGTATCGCTCCAGGCGATTGCGTGAATACCTGGCTGATTACCGGAATGGTTACGACATCGGGACGATCGAAGTGCGCGATGGCAAATTGATTCTCCGATCGCGCACTGAATAGCGCAACGACTTGGCAGGGCGCGACCGCGCGGGGCGCGCCGAACAGGCAACCGATCAATTCGGCTGCATGATTTCGCGCACAAAAACGTTAAGCTGTCCGTCTTCCTGTTTGCGCACTTCGGTGATCTCGTACGGCCGCATCTCGTCCCGACTCACTGTTGCACCCTGCGGCGGAGGAGTGTAGCCACTCGGAAATTCCACAATGATGCGCGTGGATGAACTGCCGCCGAAGTGCAGCACTTTGTCTGTTAGTTTTGTGCGCGGGCGCAACACGGCTTTGTTGGCCTCGGAAAAATTCACCACGAATTGTCCTTTCAAATAAACGCGTTCGCCTGCGAGTCCGTGCTCAGCGACGTCTCGCAGATCGCCAGTTCCGATGAGCCGGCCAAGCGGCATTTTGCCCGGTGAAAATGTTTTCCAACTGCCACCGCCCGCGTTCGAGGCTAGAGCCACGTTGGAAGTATCGGTTGGAACCGGCTGCGCGGGCAGAACGGGTACCGGCGTGGCGATTGGAAGAGGTGAAGTTTGGGCCACAGGTTCGGTCCCAGCTCCGGTAGCTTTCGACGCCGATGCCGGTGTAAAAGCAGGAATGTTTGGCACGCTTGGCGGTGTACGTGCGGACGCAACTGCAAATGGAGTCGGACTTGGCGCTTCTGGTTTCTGAGCGATCACTGGCTGACCTGGAGTTGATGCCGGCGGCGGAGACTCGAGCTTTTGTTTCTTTCCTTTTTTACCTCTCGGTAACGGCGTTGGCTTGGCCAGCTTACTGTTCTTCGCTAACACAGGTGGCGAAAACATCTGAACAGGCTTGGCTTGTTCGACGCGCACTAATTCATTCTCGGCCGGCGGCGGTGTCGCACTGGGAGCCAAGCCAGGTATAGAAACCGCCGGACCGCCCTGGGCCACTGCGGCTTTTTGCCGATTGTCCGCCAGGCGTTTCTCGATGGCTGTGCGTTCCCGTGCCTTAAATAAAGGCCAGCCTGCAGCCAGGTTCAGACTAAGCGGTGGTTCAAGACGAAAGGTTCCTAGACCGCGTGTGACCGTGTAGCTTCCATACAGCAGCGGGACAGCTGTGATCATGATGCGGCCATCAACCAGTCGTTCTGCGTGAATCACTGCAGAAATATCGTGTGTCCGTTCCAGCTTGACCTCTAACCCAACCGTCAGCGTCTGTTTCATTAGAGGCAGGGCTTCAGGTTTCGCTGGGTAAAGGTGTTCCATGACGAGCTGGCCATTATCGATGGCGTTTGTCAGCGCCACTATGCCGGAGGTAAACACGTCTCCGGGACCGAGCTCGCGTGTCGCAACAATGGTGTATCTGCCTACGACGTACGGCACCAGCCCGCGCACTCGCTGGTAATTTCGAATGTAATCGCGCGTCAGTTCGGCGTTCGTCCTGGCAAGCTCCGCAGCGCCCATTCCCACGTAGCGCTCATACAACTGTTGTGGATTCAAAAATTCGCCGGGCGGCGCAGCAGTCAGCTCGAAACGCTTCGTTGGTTCAATCTTGTGCAGCCTTTGCAAAATCCGGTAGCTGTCAGGCCGTTCCGGTTGATCGAAGATATAAAAACTACCGAGCCACGCTGCCAGCGCGAAGCCAATCAAAAGCAAAATCGCAACCGTCCAGGCAAAATAATTGATGCGCCGCCGTGGACGGTCGTACGGCTCGTCGTAGGGATCGTATGGAGAAGCACCATAGTCCATCAGTCCAGTGGGCGACGATTCGCCATTTTCAAGCCGATTGCGTCGTTTCAAACGACGACCCGCACCCGCAGGTGCGCGAAGCGTTTGGATTAACGACCCGAAAACCGGTGCCGGTCAAACCATCGCTAAAATCCAGAGTCGCGCCGCTCAGGTGGGGAACGCTATCGCCGTCGATAAAAAATTGCATACCATTGCGCTCTACCACCGCGTCCCCGTCTTTTTTTTCATCGAGCGTCATCTCATAATGCAGACCGGAACAGCCGCCTTTCGTCACCTGCACTCTCAGGCCTTTTCGCGAATTTTCCGCTCGCTGTGAAAGCAAACTCTGGAGCTGTCGAACAGCACTGTCCGTGACGTTAATCATTTTAGAAAATACGGCTGCGGCGTAATCAAGTCAAAACGACGGACATAAGAAAACCGAATCACCAAATCCCAACATCCAAGCTCCAGAACTTTCAATCACCAAGATTTCATCAACGTGCCACTCGTTCAAACATTGGAGCTTGAGATTTCTCTGGATGTTGGATGTCGGCGCTTGAAGCTTTCTCCCCTCGTTGTTTTCTTTCGCAATCGGCAATCTGGAATCTACAATCTCGAATACAAATGGGCCGGATTCGATTGTTGCCTGAGACCGTGGCCAGCCAGGTGGCGGCCGGCGAAGTGGTGGAACGCCCAGCGTCGGTAGTGAAAGAACTGATCGAAAACAGCATCGACGCAGGTGCTCGCAGAATCGACGTCATGATTCGTCGCGGCGGAATTTCGCTGGTTCGCGTGATCGATGACGGCGGCGGCATGGACCGCGATGATGCGCTGCTTTCGCTGGAGCGGCATGCCACCAGTAAGATTCGGACAGCGACTGATCTTCAAGCGGTCGCTACTCTGGGATTTCGAGGCGAAGCGCTGCCAAGCATTGCCAGCGTGTCGCGATTTCGTCTGACTACGCGCGAGGCCCGCGCAGTCGCAGGGACGGAAATTATCGTCAACGGCGGCAAGCTCGATGTTGTGCGCGACGGCGGTGAAGCCCCTGGAACGCAAGTCGAGGTGCGCTCACTTTTTTATAACCTGCCCGCGCGCCGGAAATTTCTTCGATCCGAAAATACCGAAAGCCGCAACATCGAGCATCAAGTTCATTTGCAGGCCATCGGTCATCCTCAGATCGGCTTTTCCTTGTTGCGAGACGACCGTGTGTTATTTCAGTTACCGGCCGCGGCAACATTGAGTGATCGAATCCGAGATTTGTTTGGAGTTGAGCTATTGCAGCGTTTGGTTGAGGTAACGAGCACTCGTTCGCCCAAGATTCGGATCAGCGGCTTTATCGGGCAGGCCGGCCTGAGTCGCCAAACCCGAACGCAACAGCTCGTCTTTGTAAACGGCCGTGCGATTGAAAGCAGCTTCCTCACTGCCGCTATCCGTGAAGGCTACCATACGGCTCTCATGAAAGGGCAGTACCCGGTTACGTTCCTCTTTCTCGAGCTCGATCCGGCGAGTGTCGATGTAAATGTTCATCCGGCGAAACGCGAAGTGCGTTTTCGCGACCCGACTGGAGTGCGTGAAGCGATCGTTCAATGTATTCAGCAGATACTCGAGGCTGGCCGGTCGGCATGGCAGGAAAAATTTCGCGCGCCGGTCAGTTCGCCGAACCCTGTTGTCGGAAAAGTAGCTCCTGACCTGAGACTGCGGCCCGAGGTATCTGGTCCAGAAGAGGTATA
>QHPG01000116.1 GCA_003219005.1 Verrucomicrobiota bacterium | reverse complement strand
TCGCCAAATCGAGAAGTTCGCGCGCGAGACCGACCTTGTCGGATTCGACTCGGCTCGCGCCAATGGGGATCCCTTGCGCTTTTAAAAAGGTGTTCGCCATGGCGCCACCGATCAGAATCACGTTCGCCTTTTCCATGAGTGCTTTTAGAACGCCGATTTTATCGGAGACCTTGGCGCCGCCTAAGATGACGACGAACGGCCGCGCCGGATTCTCAAGGCCCTCGCGCAAGTGTTTCAGCTCTTTCTCCATCAAAAAACCCATCGCCGATTGCTGCATGAGTTTCGTGATGCCCACCGTGGATGCATGTGCCCGATGCGCGGCGCCAAACGCGTCGTTCACGTAAAGATCGCCCAAGTCTGCAAGTGCTTTAGCAAACTGCGGATCGTTTGCCTCTTCGCCCGGCTGGAAGCGAACGTTCTCCAGCAGAGCAACATCGCCGTTCTCCATGTGTTCGACAATTTTGGCAGGGACATCTCCGATTGTGTCGTGACTGAAAATGACGGGTTGATGGATGAGCGAGTGCAAATACTCGCCGATCGGACGAAGGGAATATTTTTCAATGGGCTTTCCTTTCGGCCTGCCAAAATGCGACATCAAAATGGTTTTCGCGCCGTGCTCGCGCAGGTAGTTGATCGTCGGCAAGCTCTCCCGGATCCGCGTGTCATCAGTGACGCGAATCTTGCCGCCACGCGTTTCGGTTGGCACGTTGAAGTCCACTCGCACCAAAACGCGTTTCCCGCGCACATCGAGATCGCGGATTGAAAGTTTCGCCATCGTCTAGATTAGAACCGATTACGAGCTATTGCCCCAGCATTTCCATCAATTCCACGCAGCGATTGCTGTAGCCCCACTCGTTGTCGTACCACCCCACGATTTTCACGAAGCGATTGCCAAGCATGAGCGTCAATTGGCTGTCGAAAATGCAGGAGTGCGGATTGCCAACGATGTCCGCAGACACGAGCGGCTCATCGCTGTATTCAAGCACGCCTTTATAGCTTTTGTCTGACGCAGCTTCTTTGAATGCGGCATTGACGGCATCGACTGTCGCATCCTTTTCCAAGACGACGGTGAAGTCCGTCACCGAGCCATCTGGAGTCGGCACGCGGAAGGCACCGCCGTTTAATTTCCCTTTCAATTCCGGGACCACTTCACCGATGGCCTTGGCCGCACCGGTCGTGGATGGAATGATGCTGATCGCCGCCGCCCTCGCGCGCCGCAGATCCTTATGCGGAAAATCGAGGATGCGCTGGTCATTGGTGTAACTGTGGATGGTGCTCATGAATCCGCGCGCGACACCGAACTTGTCGTGAACGACTTTTGCCAGCGGCGCGAGACAATTTGTGGTGCAGCTCGCATTGGAAACAATTTTGTGTTTCGCAGGGTCATAGACGTTGTCGTTCACCCCGATGCAGATCGTCACGTCCGGATCCTTTGCCGGCGCGCTGATGAGCACCCGTTTTGCTCCAGCCTTGCTCAGGTGTAGCTCGGCTTTCTCGCGGCTGGTGAACAGCCCGGTCGATTCGAGCACCACATCAACCTCCAGTTTTTTCCAAGGCAGGTTCGCCGGATCGCGCTCCTTCAGGATTCTAATTTTGTGCCCACGCACGATGATGTTTTCCTCATCGTAACCGATCTCGCCGTCGAATTTGCCGTGCACCGAATCCCACTTGAGCAGATGGGCCAGGGTGTGCGTATCCGTGAGATCGTTGATCGCGAGAACGCGCTCGACTTGTTTTTGTGACATGGCGCGAAGGACATTGCGCCCGATGCGCCCGAAACCGTTGATAGCGAAGTTAGCCATAAGTTTGAATCGTTAAACCCTTAAAGTGTTAAAGCGGAAAACGCTTAACACTGAACATTCAACGCCCAACGCTCAACTTCAAATTCGAGATCATTGAGCATTGGACGTTCGGCGTTGGGCGTTGGACGTTTTTTCCATGAACTGCATCGCCGCGTTCCTGGCCATCTTGTCAATCGTGCTCGCGCAAGGGGCTTCTGCTGCCGAAATGAAAAGCATTCTCGTCTTCGGCGATAGTTTATCGGACGGCTTCATGCTAAAACGCAGCGAAGCCTACCCGGCTTTACTGGCGAAGAAGGTGCATGCCGCCGCCCTGAACTTTCAAGTGACCAACGCGAGCGCCGCTGGCGGCACCACTGAAGGCGGGTTGGAACGGCTTCCGCCGCATTTGAAACATAGAATCGATATTTTCGTTTTGGAACTTGGAATCAACGATGCGTTCCGCGGTCTGCCGGTCAATCAAATTGAAAACAATCTCCAACAAATCATCGACGACGTGAAAGCGCGAAATCCAAATGTGCGCGTTGTGATCGCAGGAATGCAGTTGCCTAATTACAAAGCCGACGATTACGTGTCTGCGTTTGGGAAAATGTTCACTGACCTGGCGAGCAAGAACAACGCCGCGCTTGTCCCTTACCTGCTGCAAGGCGTGGCAGGAGATCCGTCCTTGAATTTACCGGATGGTATTCATCCAAACGCCGCTGGGCAAAAAATTCTCGCCGAAAACGTCTGGCGCGTGCTCGAACCAATCGCGCGCGAGGCGGCGGTCATCCCGAGCGCAAGCGAGGGACCTCACCGATGATCCTCGATCACACAGTTCACGTTGCGTGATCAATCACCAAACGTGAGATCCTTCACTTCGTTCAGGATGACAGCATCACGAAAGGCAACCACCGCGCGGCTGTGACACGTAAGATAAGTAAAATAAAAACGATGGACCCTGCACGGCCTACTGATCCTGATCCAGCCGATCCTTTTTTTCCGGAACGCGCCGATCACGCGATCATGGAAACGATCGAAATCGCCACCGAAGGCGAAAATCATCATCAGGCTGTGCGAAAGCTGCGCAGGCCGCTCATGAAAATTAAAGGCGTGCACGATGTAAAAGTGGATCTCGAGCACGAGCGCGTGATCGTCACCTTCGATGCGCGCAAAACGCATCCGCCCGATCTTCACGACGCAATTTTGAATAGCGGTTATAAGCCTGGGCCAAGGGCGGAATGAAGGTAGGGGCGGTTCACCGAACCGCCCGAGGGCGATTGAGGTGAATCGCCCTACCTCGCACGCTTGGCTGTTGCTGCGTCAGGCAGTGAAACGTGCCTAGTCCCCAAATTAATTCGCGGCAATCGATCCCGATGACGCGGCGACTCGGAAAACACTCACGCAGGATCGATAACGCAATTTGGTCGGCAGAATCGGCGAATGTGGGCACAAGAACACAAGTATTTGCGACGTAGAAGTTCGCGTAGCTCGCCGGCAACCGTAACCCTTCGCGCATGATCTTCTTCGGCATCGGCAGCGGGGCGATGTCGATCGTGCGGCCGCCAGTTTTCAGCTCGCGCAAACGCGCGAGGTTCTCCTGGAGCGGCGCATGATTTTCGTCTTGAGGATCGTCTTCAACGACAGCCACGACTGTTCGTGCGGAAACAAAACGCGCGAGATCGTCAATGTGGCCGTCCGTGTCGTCGCCGGCGATGCCGTCGCCGAGCCAGAGAATCTCGCGCACGCCGAGAAAATCCCGGAGCCGTTGTTCGATTTCTTCGCGGCGCAAATTCGGATTGCGATTGGGATTGAGCAGACACGACTCGGTCGTGAGCAGCGCGCCGGCGCCATTCACGTCGATCGCGCCGCCTTCCAAAATCATGCGCGGATAAAAAAGCGGCACATTGAGAATTTGCGCGAGACGTGTCGGCACAACTTCATCGAGATCGAACGGCGGATATTTGTTCCCCCAAGCATTGTAATCCCAATCGACAATTGCGAGTCTCGGATCGAGATCGCGTGTGAGAAAAATCGGGCCGTGATCGCGACACCACGGTTCGTTTGTCGGAATAGAATGAAACGACATTCGTTCCATTGGTAACCCGCGCAGAACTTCGCGCGCCTCGGCTTCATGCGCGCCATTGCAAACATTGATGCAAACCTGCTCCGATTCGACCAGCGCTTCGATCATTGCCCGTAACGCCGGCATCACCCGGTCGAATGAATCCGGGAAACTGATCCCTTCGCGTCGCGGCCACGAGAGCCATGTCGCCGCGTGCGGTTCCCATTCCGCTGGCATGCGATAGCCGAGCGCAGCGGGAGTCTGTACAGGTTTCTCCACGGACGCCAACGTTCAACGCCCAGTTAAGAATCGCAATCCTGCGCTGAGACAAACAGATACGCCACGGCGAATCCGTCCTGGGGCGGACTGGCAGCCCGCACTCCCTGGAGCAACAATGCTTTAGCGCTTACCGCTAGTCGAGAAGCGAGGAAAGTTCCTCAACCTGCTTACCGAGAACGCTCCTTTACGAACGTAATATGCGCGGGCGCTGGCTTGTAAATCGCGCCAACGATTGCGCCGGCAATCGCGAATTGGATCACGCCACCCGCGATCCAGCCCCAAAGGATCTTCGTCGTCAAGGGCTCGACCGCGAACGAGACCACATGGGCACCTGCATACGTCAACCCCACCAGAATGCCCAGTGCCGCGCTGGCGCCTATGCCGCCGGGGGGAACGAAGCGGACACAAAGCATGGCGAAGAAGAATGCCATAACGAGGTGACCCAAGATCAGCCAGGGGAAATCGGGTTTAGCTTTGAAAAGGGCCGACACTTCCTCATGCGCGGGGCGCATTAGCGTGCCGTACCAAAGGAAGCCAAACACAAAGAGGAAAATGAAGGCTGCGATGAATGCGGTGAAGAATTTTTGCCAGTTCATAATTACTTTCTGTTGAGGTTTTTGTTGAGCCCCGGGAGCTCTGGGCGCTTTCATGGCAAAACGACGGGCCGCTGTCGATTCCAAATTTCAGCCACGGCCGCCCGCCAAAAATGACGAAGCACGAATGCTCAAATGACGAAAATGCCCCCTAGCGCTAGCAGGTCATTCGAATTTCGTCATTCCTTTACCACTAGACATTCGTCATTCGTCATTTGGCGACGACACCCAAACGAGCGAAGCCTCGTTCAGTCCGCAATCCGCGACCCGCAATTCAATTAACCCATTTGCCGTCTTCGGAAGTGAGGATCGGCAGCTCTTCCATCATGAACTGCGTTTTTCCGATCGCGCCGATCATGTGCGTTCCGGTGGCGCGATACCACTTCCTCGACATGCTCTCGCCAGTATGGCAGCCCCAACTCCTCACGTAAGCGCTGTGCGCGAAATCGCGCCGGTCGATCCTGGCTAGCTCGTTTTCGTGCAGCCACGCTTTGCACGCGCTGTCGATGACGTTGCTGTAGTCGAACATGAAACAGGCGCGATTCGAGTGCCCGAAATATTCAAAGCCTGTAATCTTCACCTGGTTTCGTGGCTGGCCTTTGTTCAGGTAGTCGATCACCTCCGGCCCGGCACTAAACCAAACAAGATTCAGATTGAGTTTGTCGCGCACCGTATCGATCAAGGCGATCAGATCCTGGTGTTCTTGTTTCGCGCGATCCAGATAACCCGGTTTATAAACCAGCCAGGTAATCTGCTGATCTGGCCCAAGCTGGGTGCGCAACTGCTCTGTGCGCAGACGCGCGGCGCGCACAAAGTTCGCCCACCAATGATCGTGCGGATAAAGTTTGTATTTTTCCCATTGATACATGGAAGGTCCGCCGACCACGACGATGTATTCGCCGTTGGCGGCGAAAGCGCTGCCCGTCCCCACGAGCAACAGTAAAACCAACAAAGAAAGCCGACGAATACCACTCATAAGCAGGAGCACTATTTACGCACGGGCCGAAGCCGCGCAAGCTGTAGCCGCTTCGCTGCGCGAAGTGTAGCCCTGACGCTCTAAACACGCCCAGGGACGCGCCGCCCACAGGGCGTCGGCTACAGCGGCTCGACTTCCCCACGCACTAAGTCCTCCCAAGTTTGGCGTTCTCGAATCAACGAAACCTTGTCGCCGTGAACCAGGGCTTCCGCGGGAGAGGGCCGCGAATTGTAATTGGACGCCATCACGAATCCGTAAGCACCCGCACTCATAATCGCCAGCAGATCGCCTTCGTGCACTTCAGGCATCTCGCGATCGAGGGCGAAAAAATCGCCCGATTCGCATACCGGCCCGACGATGTCGATCTTTTCGAGATTCGGGCTCTTACTCGGCTCCTTGACCGGTGCGATCTCGTGATAGCTGTGGTAAAGCGCCGGCCGGATCAGATCGTTCATGCCCGCATCGACAATCGCGAATTTTTTCTCCGCAGTCTGTTTGATGTAGCGTACTCGGGTAAGCAAAACGCCCGCGCTGCCAACAAGAAAACGACCAGGCTCGACCAGGATGCGAATGCCAAGGTCGCGCAACGGTGGCACAATCGCGTCAGCGTAATCGCGGATGCTAAACGCAGACGATTCGCCGCCGTGGTCGTGCCACCATTTGCCTGATCCGCTCTCAAGTGCGCGTCGGTAAATAATTCCCATGCCGCCGCCGATGCTGAAAAACTTGATTCCATATTTTGATTTCAGCTCGCGAACGAGGGGTGTCGTTTTTCTGATCGCGCTGGCAAACGGCTCAGCCTCGGTGATCTGTGAGCCGATGTGCATTTGCACGCCGACGATCTCGATGTTTCGCATTTTCGCTGCGCCCTCGTAAACCGCGAGAAGTTGGCCAAGCGCGATGCCGAACTTGTTCTCGCGCGAGCCGGTTGAGATATATTCGTGTGTGTGTGGATCGACATCGGGATTGGCGCGCAGTGCAATTGGCGCACGCAGATTTTTTTCGCCAGCGATTTGATCGATCTGTTCCAGCTCCGATTCACTCTCGACGTTGAAGCTGTAAACGCCTTGCTCGCACGCGAACTCAATCTCCTCACGCGATTTGCCCACGCCGGCGAACGTGCATTTGGCCGGATCGCCGCCTGCTCTGAGCACACGAAACAACTCGCCGCCCGAAACGATATCAAATCCCGCATCCGCGTCTGCGAGTAACTTCAGAATCGCGCGATTCGAGTTCGCTTTGACCGCGTACCAAATCAGGTGATCAAGTGGTGCGAGCGCCGCATCGAGCCGCGTGTAGTGATCGAGAATTGTTCCCGCGCTGTAAACATAAAGTGGTGTGCCAAATTTTTCGGCCACGCACGCAAGATCCACATCCTCGCAATGAAGCTTGCCGTCGCGATACTGAAAAAGATGCATGTTGTAGCGGCGTTTGTGTCAAACGCCGAACCTAAAATATCAGGCGCTTGGCACAAGCGCATGTACAACTTCAGCGACTGCTACCGAAGTACCCTCAAGCCGACGTTAAGGATCCCAATAAGCGCCACGCCCGCCAAAAAACTCGTCAGCACAAGTTTTTTTCCGTGCTTCAACATTTCGCCGAGAACCGCGTGCACCGCCAAATAGACAAAGCCGCCGCCAATCTCCGCCATGATTAATCCGAGCCAAAACGTCGAAATATTTGTCAGAAAAAAATAGCCGATCACGCCACCGAGCAGTGTTGTCGCTTCAACCGCGGCCACCCAGCCGAGCGCGGCGCTGCGATGCAATCCCGCCCCGATCAAAAGGCTGCCGAGCGCAAGGCCCTCGGGGACCTTGTGAATGCAAACGGCGGAGAACAGCGACCATTTTGTGGCATCCATCGTGGGAGCTTCGTGTTGAATTCCCAAAGCTAATCCGTCTGTGGTGCTATGGATCGCTAATGCGACGATCAGCGCAGTGGCAATTTCGCTAAAATGCCGCGTCGCGTCTGCGTCAAAATGACTGGCCGCGCACGCAGGACAAACATGATGAACATGTTTGCTGATGAAAAAGAAGAGGGCGTATCCGGTAGCCAGCGCCAGGAACACCGTCCACCAGGAAGACGCACTCAAACTTTCCGGCAAAATCGCAAAGATTGTTACACCAAGAAGCGTTCCGGCAGCGAAACTGATCAGCGCGCAAAGCGGTTTGTGCGGGAGTTGCAACGACGTGCTAATCCATCCGCCCACAAGCGCGAAAACGTAAGCCGCGACGACCTGCCAGAGCGTATTGGCCATTCAAGAGCTCGCGCTTCCTGCAGGCGCGGGATGATCTTCGCGGCAGTGCTGCGTCTCGATGGTAACGTGAACCAGTTCGTTGTGGCCGCGCAGCAACGCTCGATAAGAATCGCAACTCTTTGGCTCGTGCGCGACAATTGAGATCATCGCCGCATATTTTCCGATGCCGACCTGCCATACATGCAGATCGGTCACGAGCGAATCGCCGTCGCTCTCGACCGCACGACGGATTTCATCGGGCAAATCTGAAGACGCAGGTGTGCGATCGAGCAAGATGCCGCTCGTATCGCGCAAAAGTGTGTAGGCCCATGAGAAAACAACGCCGCTGCCGACAATGCCGACGACCGGATCGAGCCACGCCCAACCAAAGAATTTGCCGCCTGTCAATGCCGTGATCGCCAGCACCGAAGTAAACGCGTCGGCCAGCACATGCAGATAAGCCGCGCGCAGATTTAAATCTTCACGATGCGAGCTGCCACTTTCGTGGTGGCGATCGGCGAGCAGCGCTGCGCAACTCAGGTTCACGAGCAATCCAACGCACGCGATGCCGATTGCCTCGTTAAAGTGAATTTCGAGCGGAACAAACAGCCGGTGCACCGATTCGCCTGCCATCAAGAACGCCACGATTGAGAGCACCACGGCGCTGGTGAATCCGCCAAGCACACCGATTTTTCCCGTGCCGAAACTGAAGCGCACGTTGCCGGCTTGTGTTCGCGATAAATAGTAGGCCGCCGCCGTGATCAAAAATGCTAGAACGTGCGTGCTCATGTGCCAGCCATCGGCCAGCAACGCCATCGAGTGCGACATCAAGCCGACGACGATCTCGACAACCATCATCGCCGCCGTGACACCAATCACGATGCGGGTCCGGCGTTCCGCGTGAGAAAAATCCGGAACGAAATCGTGCGCTTTCCTGAAGCGGGAATGATCAGTCCGATGCATCTCGATTCAACTTAGCGCGGTTGTCGAAAAATCAGACGAAAATCACCCATCGCTTAGAATCGGAAGATCTCGTAAGGAGGAAAAGAAGTCCACCAACGATTAATCCCCAGCCGATCAGCCGCATCGGCTTTCTACGAATCCGCGCAGCTATATCAGAGGGAATCTTGCCTTCCCGTTCGAGGCGATCAACGTGCTTTGCGCGATACATCTGGCGAAAGCCCTCGTAAGTGAAAACACTAAACGCCAGCAGCCCTATAATGATTCTTGGATAGTCGACCTGCATAATAGTCGAATGGGAATTAGATAAATTCCAAAGTTACTCTGAATCCTGCATTTTCGCAGAGTGGACCCGATGATGCTGCCACAACGCGAAAAGTGAAATGAGGATTAGTAATGCGCCAAAAGTGCAGACGATCGCCGCGCCGGAGGGCAGGTCCCACCAGAAGGAAAGAAATAATCCTGCGATGCCGCCGAGAAGCGCGATGAACCAGCCGATGAGGAGGCGATTCGCGGTTCGCTGCGCCAGATTGATTCCGCAAACCGCCGGTACGATCAAATAACTGAAGACGAGCAACACGCCTGCGATGCGGACGAAGCTCGTCACGACCAAACCAAAAACGGCGTAGAAGAAAAAGTCCCACCAGCGCACCTGGAGTCCTTTCTGGTAGGCGCCGTCGCGATCGAACGAGACGAGGAGAAAATTCCTGCGGAAAACGAAATGAAAAATCCCAACGGCCGCGAATAACGCAAAGCGCTCCCAAACTTCTCGCGGTGTGACCAGCAAAATATTTCCCACCAACATGTTTTTTATTTCCTCGTCGCCTTCCGCCGCCCGGCTGAGCAACAGCACCGCCGCAGCCGCGGCAACGACATAGGCAATTCCAATGACCGCCTCCTGGGGAATTTGGCTGGCGCGTTTTCCTGTCACTGAAAAAATGGCGGCGCCAACCAGCGTAAAACCGAGCGCAATGAAAAAAGTCGTCCAGCCTTCCAGATCGAAGTGAAACAGAATGGCGACGCAAATTCCAAGCGACGCCATCTGCGCCATGGCGATGTCGATGAAAATGATGCCGCGCTGAACGACGTGCAGGCCGAGATAGACCAGCAACCACGGTAACAGCACGCAGGCCACGATCGGCCAAAACATTACTTCCCACATGGTTACTTCAGCGCCGCCGCAAGGCGGGCAACGAGTGTGTCGATTAACTTGACGTAACTGTCCGTGCCGGGCAGCCCACCGGGGAATTGTGAAAAGTCCACAACCTTGGCGCCGGTCGCGCTCGCCACTTTTTCGGCGATGCGCCGGTCGTGAAACGGTTCGACGATAATCGCCTTAATGTGCTGCGTTTTCATTTGCGCGATCACTTCGGCGAGATGCGAGGGTGACGGCGGAATTCCCGGCTTTGGTTCGAGAAAAAGATCGATGTTGAGGCCGAAACGGTGCGCGAAGTACGGCCACGAATCATGATACGCCGCCACATGTTGGCCGTGAAACGGCAGCAGCGCCGCGCCCCACTCCTGTAACTTCGCATCGATCGTTGCCTCGAATTTCTTGTAGTTCGCTTGGTAGAATGCGGTGTTCGCTGGATCGAGAGCGGAAAACGATTGCGCAATGTGTTGCGCAATCGCCTTCGCGATAATCGGATCGGCAGCGAAGTGCGGATTGCCAAGTGCGTGAACGTCGCCGGCGGCGCGTGTGACGTTTGCAGGCACGTTCATGAGCCGAAGACCCTGCGACGCCTGGATGCGTCCCGGTTTGCCGATCTCGATTTTCGGATTCCGCGCGTTTTGAAGAAGTGGCGGCAACCAGCCGAGTTCGAGTTCTGCGCCACCGTCAATCAGGACATCGGCACTGCGCATCGAAACCACAAAGCTTGGTCGGGCATCAACGAAGTGAGGATCTTCCGTGGGTTTCGCCAGAATGCTCACGGTAACTTTATCACCGCCGATTTCGCGGGCGAGTGATCCGAAATCGGGCAGCGTCGCGACTACGTTGAGCTTGCCATGCGCGGGGACTGCAAGT
This sequence comes from Verrucomicrobiota bacterium, assembly GCA_003219005.1. Lineage (GTDB taxonomy): Bacteria > Verrucomicrobiota > Verrucomicrobiia > Chthoniobacterales > UBA10450 > Udaeobacter. The sequence continues at coordinate 2,124 of QHPG01000116.1, read as the reverse complement.
GCGATTGAAAATACGAGAGGCAAAAAAAATCGTTTCATGATGGAGTTAGGTTTTGTGCGGCGTGCGTCAGAACGTTTGTCATTCCGAGCGGAGCGAGGAACCCCACAATCGAAGTTCGCGATACACAAGAACGCTTGTGTAATCCAGGAGCCTGTGAGAGGTCCTTCGCTTCGCTCAGGATGACAGATGTAAAGAACACGGTTAAAATTTGTGTGCGCCGTGAGCACCGAGGATGAATTCGAACTGGAGAAAAAGCGAATCCACCTCGCGCTCCGACAGGAAAAAGTTTTCTTCGAGAAAATCGTGATTGTACTGCAAGCGGAGTTTTGAAAACTCAGTGGGATACCACGTTAGGTTCGCGGAGATACGAGCCCGTGATTGCCGATCCAAGTCGTCGGTAAACTCGGAATTCTGGATGTGGACATAATCTCCCCGAATGCCGACGACCCATCCTTTTTTAAATCCCCACAGCACCTGCGAATACAGACCCCAGTCGTGAAATGTTTCCGCGACAGGAAAAGAATCATTCGCGCCATGGCCGGCTTCGAATCGGCGATACATGAATTCGGTCTGCCATTTCACGAATGGAAAACCACCTTCGGCGCGCGCGCTCTTCCATTTGTAGAGCAGGTCTGCGCCGTAAATCTGAGTTCGTGAATTTGCGCCCGTCTCGTTGGAACCAAATGCGCCCGAAACGCCGGCCAACACGGTTTGGGTTTCGCTCAAATTAACAGAATTTTCGAAACGCGGGATCCAGACAAAATCCTGCAGGCCGCGCACCTCACGATCGGTTGTTATGCGGTCGAAAAACATTCCGTCGTCCCCGGGGTTCCGAAACGAAAATCCTGTGCTGCCACGACCATTTTGCGACGCAAAGATCAATTGCGAATACCACGGTAGAGGCAATGTCCAGGAACCTTGTGCGCCAACGCCGCGCAACCCGTCGGGCCCCAAAAATAGGCCGTTGACTAGAGGCGTGTCGGCGAAATCCCAGGTGTGCGGATGCGTCGGGTTCAGCCGGCCGAACGCGGCAAAGAATTGCCCGCCTTTCAATTGCAGGTTAAACGGCAGACTTGTCGTTTGCATGAACGCCTCTTCAACTTCGACTTCGGTTTGATTGTCGTTATCCAATTTGAAAACGATGTTCGCGAACCCTTCGAAGTACGGATCGACTGCACCATCGAACGCGAGCTCGATGTTGCGCGCGTTAAAACCGCGCTGCTGTGGATCATGATCCCCTACCTCGATGTGATCGAGGTCGCGCGCGCTTGAATAGGCAAGCGCGAACAACCCGTCGAAGGAAATGTTCATGTAATTTCTACCGCCACCGATTGTGATTGGCTGCGTTAGCGATGCCCCGGCACCAGTGCTTGAGATCGTTTCCGGTGCTGAGGTTACGACCGAGGTATCCGTTGTCGGAAAACTGCCGGGAAAAGGACTGGCACTCGCGCCCGGAGCAGGCGATGCAGCTGGGGCAGTTGTCGATGTAACAATGGATGTGTCCTCCGTTGGGAAGCGTGGCGCACTACTCGCGGCTGGGGCGGGTGAATTCTCGGTGCCCGTGAGGGCAGAGGGCTCGGGATTTGATGGAAGTCCCGACTCGCCCGTGAGGTTCGCCTTTTCCAAGGCGGCCTGCTGATCTTTCACTTGTTGTTGTAACGCTTTCACCGTCTCGGTGAGGGATTGCACTTGCTGGCGCAGCGTTTCGACATCCGCTGCTGTCGCTGGCGTCGTACTTGAAATTGCTGGCGCTGGCGATGAATTCGCAGTGGACGTCGTTTCCTGCGCAACAACGGGTGTAACCGGGAAAACCGCCAGCACGAGTAAGACTATCTTGTTCATACAAAAAACTCCTGATTAAAAAGTCTCGGCGAAATCGCCGAATGAATTTTGCGTTCGCGCGCACTGATTCAGCGGCGTGAAGGAACGCACTGAACGCCGCTACCCGCTTGCGCGGGAAAGAATCAGCGGTTCAGGAGCGGACAGGCGGTGCGTGCTCGAAAATATGCGCTGCCAGAAATGGCGATTCGACCCATTGCGAAGTGAGAACCGGAATCTTAAAATGCAACGCCCTCGTGGGCGCAATCATCAGCGGCGCAGCGGCGCTGTAATGACAATTGCCGG
>QHPG01000115.1 GCA_003219005.1 Verrucomicrobiota bacterium | reverse complement strand
CGCCGGTGAATCACAAAATTGAGACTGAGCGGAATGCCGGCAGCGCGAATTTTCGCAGCGGCGTCCAGCTTGTGTTGATGCGCGCGCGCGCCAGCGATTTCATCGGACAAGCCGGATTGGTCCGACTGGAAACTTAGCTGAATGGAATCGAGGCCTGCATCGCGCAATGGGTGCACGCGTTCGTCATCCAAGCCGATGCCGCTGGTGATTAGGTTGGTGTACAGGTCCGCCTCGCGGGCAGCGCGGACTAAGTCGGGCAGATCGCGCCGCGCAAGTGGTTCGCCTCCGGAAAAACCGATTTGCAACACGCCGAGAGCGGCCGCTTCATGGATCACCCGTTTCCATTCGTCAGTGTTGAGTTCATCATTGTTTCGCCCCTGCATCGGGTTAGAGCAGTACGGACAATGCAGCGGACATCGATAAGTAATTTCCGCGAGCAATGCGTATGGGCGCGGCGCGGTCATGTGAGTTCGATCAGCTTGCGTTGTTGCAAATCGGCCAGGGTTTCGCGCACATCGGCAGCAAGCGCGGCCAGGTCAGCATCGTACTCTTCTGCCAACGTCTGCACAATTTCGATCAGTGTGCGCCCATCACAACGGGCAAGAATTTCGTGCGCGGTGTCGTTCAATTCGACGATGCCTTCGGGAAAAAGCAAAACGCTTTTGCCAGTAGCCGAGTCGTTCTGTAATCGGACTCCTTTCGCAAGGCGCGGCTGTGCAGCATCAGCAATTTTTGGCATAGGCATGGTGAACCGCATCGAGGATGGACCAGAGCACGTCGCATTTAAACTCGAGTGCCCGCACGGCCTCGCGCTGGAGCTCCGGTGTGTTGCAATATTCCAGCGTGATCGCGAGCGCATTATCAGAATCCCGCTGTGCCTGAGTGACTCTGCGGCGGAAATAATCCAGGCCGCGCGGGTCAATCCATTGATAAAACTTTTCGAACGCAGCAAGGCGTGCCGCCATCAAATCGGGTGCAAAAAGCTCGGTCAGCGATGAAGCGATAGCGATCGGCCACGGCTGAGTGCGGGCGAAATTCACGTACGCATCCACAGCGAAACGCACTCCGGGTTGCAGATGCCGATCTTCGATGAGCTCGGCGCCCGACAGCCCACACGCTTCACCGAGTCGCAGCCATGCTTCAATGCCGCCTTCGTTCTCAGAGTTGCCGTCGTGATCGAGAATGCGATGAATCCAGACTCGGCGCACTTCGCGCACGGGGCAGTTGGAAAGAATAGCCGCGTCCTTGATAGGAATGTTTCGCTGATAATAGAAGCGATTAGCCACCCAACCGCGCAATGCTTCCGGCGAAAGCCGGCCTTCATTCATGGCGACGTGGAATGGATGTTTGTCGTGGTAAGCGCGCGCACCGACGGCGCGCAGATTTTCCACGAAAGTTTCGTCACCCCAAACCCCAGTGGTCATAAAACGATTTTTACGAGCCATCTCATAATGTCATTCTGAGCGAAGCGAAGAATCTCGGATTAATTTTGGACCGCGTTCCACCGGAAATAGACCAGAGATGTTTCGCTTCGCTCAACATGACAGAATCATTTATATGACAATTTCTAATCCGTCGCTTGCGATCTCGATTCCGGCCTGTTCGACTTGCGCGCGTTCTCGAGCGCCACGCATCAGAATCGGGTTCGTGTTGTTTATATGCGTATAAATCTTCCGCCGCGCCGGAGATTGGCGCAACAAATCAAGGCTGCCGTCGCTGATAGGCAAATGATTCATCTCACGCGCAGTGCGGGCGCCTGGCCGAACAACGGCCAGTTCGCCGTCACGCCAGAATGTGCCGTCGAACAGAACAACGTCGGACGCGTGAACTGCATTCCGCAATTCCTCGGTTACCTCGCCGACACTCGGCGCGAACAGCGCGGTTGCTCCTGAAGCGTCGTCCCGAAATTGAAACGCAACGCTCCTGGGCAATTCAATCGCTCGAAAGGCGAGCCCGCCCCGTAACGATTGAAAATCAGCGCTGATCTTTCGCCATTCAATTCGGCAGAACCGCGCGAGAACGCTATCGATCCATGCGAGCGCCATTCGCGTTTCCTCCGCTGCATAAACAGCCAGCGGCGTCTCCTGTTGTCGCAAGAGCAAGAGACCCAAAGCATGGTCGATGTCGGCATTCGTCAAAAAAACGGCTGCGATTGGCGTGTTGCGCAGTGATCCGTGCCGCGGCTGCAATTGCGGCATGCTTTCGATTTGCCGCGGCAGATCAGGCGAGGTGTTGATCAAGAACCAGTGTTGCAAGCCTTCCGAGTCGCCGCCGATGGCGATGCTTGATTGCGTTTGCGGCGCGATTTTCCCGATGCGCGCAGCGATGCAGTTAGCGCATGCGCAATTCCATTGCGGCAAGCCGCCGCCCGCCGCGCTGCCGAGAATATGGATGCGAATCAACCCGAGTTTCCGAAGTCGTTAATCTCCTTCGATCAAATCGCACCCGCGTAACAGGTGCACTCGAAAAAGATCCGCACGGTCTTCAGCATCGGTTTGATCCACCGCTTTTTGATCCGTCTCATGAGTCCCATGGTTCTGATAGGTCAGATGAGTTGCTTGGGTCAAATTATTTTTTAATAAAGCTGATGTCGCCACTTCGTTCCACGCGGGCAACTCGAATCTTTGAAAGGTCGTCGGTGTGTGCGTCAAGACGCATGTCCTCGTCCAGATCATGCGTTGAGACGTGGTTGCGCCGCATCACGGGGAAATCGTATTGGCCATCGCGCACGATCACATCCGGCTTCCCCTTGACCAAAATCCCAAACCCATGGGAATAGAATGCCAGATATGCGAAGAGGCGGTGGAGGACGACTAAAACCACGCCTCCGCCGAGTGTGGCGAAAAAAGCCGCCGAACCGTTGATGGCGCGCGAAAGCACCGACGCGAGGATGACCAGTAGAATGGCATCGAACGGGGTCTTCTGCGCGAGCGGGCGTTTGTGCCCAAGCCGCACTATGATCAACGTGGCGAGGAAGACAATGATACCCCGCAGCGAAATTTGAACAAACGTCAAGTCTTTCGGTTCTACGCCCAAACCAAGTAAGGTTTCAAAAGAGTTCCAGAATGCATTCATAGGTAGGATTGTATCGCCGTGAGAAGCTTTGTCGCGCGCATAGCGGTTTTCGAAGCCGCGCTTGCACGAGAAACCGTCGCATGGCATAAAACGACCGCTCGCAGGGTTGACCAGCCTAGAGCACGAAATTTATGCCAACAGCCCCACCGCCTTCTCGTGATGTCGCGCTGGAAACGCGCGTCTTTTGGGAACGCTTCAAAAAACAAATCACGGCGGTGCTGATCATCGTGCTGATCGCGGTGATCGCGTTTACTGGTTATCGCTTCTATTCCGATCGACGCGTCGCAGCCGCGTCGGCCTTGTTAGCGAGCGCGAGAAGCGCGCAGGAGTACCAACAGGTGATAGACCGTTACCCCACCACGCCCGCCGCGGCTGACGCTTATCTTTTGCTCGCCGAAGCTCAGCGGGACGAAAAAAAATTCGCTGAGGCGAACACAACGCTGCAAACCTTCATTGCAAAATATCCACAGCACGAGCTTGTGAGCACGGCGCGAATGGCGATGGCAGCCAATCTGGAATCGATGGGAAAAGCGGATGAGGCGTTGACGATATATCAGCAGGTCGCATCGGATTACCCCAAGGGTTTCAATGCACCGATGGCTTTGCTGTCACAGGTGTACATCCTGAAGGCGAAAAATCGAAACGACGACGCACGCCGCATCTGCGAAACCGTGCTGACGCAATACCGAACCAGCTTTTGGGCCGGCGAGGCGATGCAGCAATTGCGTATGCTGAAGCCGATTACCTCATCCACACCTGCCCCTATAGGGGCGCCAACCGTTCCGCCGATGCTGGCAGTTCCTTCCGGGCCGGCACCGCAAGCGCCGCCTGCGCCAAAGAAACCGCAGGCCCCGGCACCGCAAGCGCCACCTGCGCCCAAGAAACCGTAATGGTAGGGCGCGTCCGGCGGGCGCGCCGAGAACGCGCGACAAACCGAACGGCTCAGCAATCCGCAGCTTACCGCTTCGAGAACTGGAAACGTTTTCGCGCGCCGGGTTGTCCGGATTTTTTGCGCTCTTTCATGCGCGGATCGCGGCGAAGCAGACCCTCGGACTTGAGCAGGCCGCGCAAATTGCCATCGACTTGAAGAAGCGCCCGCGCAATGGCCAATTGCGCCGCGCCCGCCTGTCCCATGGCGCCACCGCCACTAGTGTTAATCCATAAATCGTAAGCGTTCACTGCCTTGGCGGATTGAAGCGGTTGCAAGACGACATTTTGCAATGGCACAGTTGGAAAATAGTCTTCAAAGCTGCGCCCATTAATGTCGATCTTTCCGCTACCCGGCGTCATGCGAATGCGGGCGACCGATGTTTTGCGGCGGCCTGTAGCGACGAATTCTTCAGTTTCTGGCATAAGACTACGATTTGTTCCTGCTAAGTTTGACAACCTCTGGCTGCTGCGCGGCGTGCGGATGAGAATTGCCGCGATAAACTTTCAACTTCCGATAGACGCGACGACCGAGCCGGTTGTGGGGAATCATTCCGCGCACGGCCCGTTCGACGAGCAGTTCGGGATGGCGAACGCGGCGCGCCCGGACATTCTCAGATTTATGTCCACCTACGAAACCTGAAAAGCTCATGTAACTCTTCTGTTCTTCTTTCTTCCCGGTCAGTCGCACTTTTTCCGCATTGATGACGATCACAAAGTCACCCGTATCCACATGCGGCGTAAAAACGGTCTTCTCTTTGCCGCGCAACAGATTCGCTGCTTTTATCGCCACCTTTCCCAGCACCTGGTCTTGGGCGTCGATGACCCACCACTTGCGCGGGACTTCGCTGGCTTTGGCAGAAAACGTTTTCATTGGGGAAAAGAGCACGGAAATTACGAGCGACGCAACAGCATGTCAACCTATCGACAGGCCGATGGGACGCATGAGAGGCAGATGCGACAGATGAACCCATCGCAGAAATGCTCGCTGGTCAACTTGCTTTTGCGCGTTTAATTCTCTGGCGATGTCAAATTTGGCTGCCACAAAGACCGCAATCACACCGCAGCGGGCCGAAGATTTTCCGGAATGGTACCAACAGGTCATCCGCGCGGCGGAATTGGCCGAGCCGTCGGACGTGCGCGGTTGCATGGTGATTCGTCCGTGGGGTTACGGGATTTGGGAAAACATGCAGCGTCAGCTCGACGCGATGTTTCGCGCTACCGGTCATCGCAATGCTTACTTCCCGCTTTTCATTCCGCTGAGTTACTTCGCAAAAGAAGCGGAACACGTCGAAGGCTTTGCCAAGGAATGCGCTGTCGTTACGCATACCCGCCTGGAAGTGGATGCGGAGGGAAAAATGAAGCCGGCCAGCGCCTTAACCGAACCACTCGTAGTGCGGCCGACATCAGAGACGATTATCGGCGCGAGCTATGCCAAGTGGGTACAATCGTATCGCGACCTGCCAATTCTGATCAATCAATGGGCGAACGTGGTTCGTTGGGAAATGCGGCCGCGCTTATTTTTGCGTACGACCGAGTTTCTCTGGCAGGAAGGCCACACCGTCCATGAAACCGAGGCTGAAGCGCGCGCGGAAACAAGATTGATCTAGGATTTGTACGAAAGATTTGTCCGAGATCATCTTGCCATTCCGGTTTTTACCGGAGCGAAATCTGAAAGCGAAAAGTTTCCTGGCGCCGTGGAAACACTGACGCTGGAAGCGGGACCACAAGTTGGGGCGTGAGCGCGCGGCTCGTCGGCGCCGTCGTGATGATGCATAGCGACGATGACGGATTGATTTTGCCGCCGCGGATTGCGCCGACGCAGATTGTCATTCTGCCAATCACACCAAAGGAAGACACCCGCGTGCGAATTCTCGAAACGTGCGATGCGCTCGCCCTGCAGTTGCGAGGAAAGCAATTCGAAGATTCGCCCATCCAAGTTGAAGTCGATCGGCGGGATCTGGGCGGCGGCGTGAAAAATTGGGAATGGATCAAGAAAGGTGTGCCGATTCGGGTTGAGATCGGCCCGCGCGATTTGGAGAAAAACGCGGTGGCAGTTTCGCGGCGCGATCAGCCGATAAAATCGAAAGAATCGATGTCCATCCAAGAATTCGCTGCGCAAGCTCCTGAGATGCTGATGTTGATCCAAAAGAATCTTTACGAACGCGCGCAGAGGTTTCAGAAAGAAAACACGCGCGTGATCGAATCGAAAAAAGACTTTTACGATTTCTTTACGCCGGAAAATCCCGCGAAACCGGAAATCCACGGCGGTTTCGCGCTCGCGCACTGGAACGGTTCCCGAGAAATTGAAGAACAAATCAAGGATGACCTCAAAGTGACCATCCGCGCTATTCCGCTCGATGATTCCTCCGAACTGGGCGAATGCATTTTCACCGGTGAACCGAGCGCGCGTCGCGTCATTTGGGCCAAATCGTACTGACATCTAGGGGATATGCGACGCATCTCAGTTGACTGCGCGGTCGCTGCTCGCTTAATTCCGCCCTGCCGATGGAATTAAAGCTCTACAGTCGCGAGTGGTGCTCCTGGTGCATTGATGCGAAGGATTATCTCAGCGAGAAAGGGTATCGGTTCCAGGAGATCGACGTCGGTAGAGATCGCGAAGCGTACGAGCACATGAAAAAACTTTCCGCGCAAACGTATGTGCCCACGTTTGTGGCAGGCGACAAAGTCCTGGCCAATTTTGACACCGATCAGCTCGAAAAATTTCTGACCGAGCACGAGATTAATCCGTAGGAACTAGTTCCTGATGCTTTTTGGCGTCTTTCTTACACTCGGCGTGGCCGTGTTCAGCGTCGGCCTGCGCAGCTTTCAAAATTCGTATGCACAAAAAGCCGGTGCACTGGGTATTCTCGCCGCCACTTTTCTGGCGGTTTATTTCATCACTGGCAGCTGGATGTGGGGGTCGGTCGCCGCAGTGGGCTGGCTCTTTCTTCCCTGGCTGGAAATTCTCACCCGGATTCGCGCGCTCCGGCTTCCGAAGGAAAAACAGCTTCGGCCGAAAAGTCCGCCGTCTGCGGACACTTTCCCAACGCTCAGCGAGATTACGCGTGAGATCGAAGACGAAGGCTTCGTGCACGTGGGCGACGCCGGGTGGGACTGGGAAGATTTTCGACAATTTTTCCGGTTGTTTTACAGAGAAGAGGATCGCGCCCAAGCCGCGATCTGTCTGAACGAACAGCGTGATTTTTCGTTCTATTACCTGCGCATTTCGTCGCGCGCCAAAAACGGCACGGTTTGGACGACATGGAATTATCCGCTTTCCTATGGCCTAAAACTCACTCCTGCCTTCCGAATTAATCGACAGCGCCCGGACCGATCGTTCTGGCAGCTTTATCAGAATCATCGGGAGTTTCTCAGCCGAAACGGCGTTAATCCCGCGGAAATCGATGCGCTCGATGAAGACCAAATTCAGACGGAGATGGAGAAGGACCTCCGCGACCAAATCGAGCACAACATTCATAAAGGCGTGCTCAAACAGACCGCGGCAGGCGAGGTCAAATATTCCTGGCGCGGGATGATCTATCTTTGGTGTCAGTTTCTGGTCGATTTGGTCCGGCTGTAGTTTGTCACCCTGAGCGGAGCGCAGCGAAGTCGAAGGATCTCGTTGCTACGGTAGGGCGCGTCACTCCGTGCGCGCCGTTGCCCGTATAACCCGCTCGGCGTGCAGAGGACTGCCCGCCCTACCCTTGCGGCTGCCCTCTCTGTTCATTTGAACTTGCTTTATGATATGCTTTGAGCGATCATTCCGGCATGCTGACCGAGCGGCAGAAAAGCGTTCTTGATTTTATTCAGCGTGAGCAACGGGAGAAGGGGATCACGCCGAGCACGCGCGAAATCCAAAATCATTTCGGATTCGCCAGCCAGACATCGGTGATGCAATACATCGCCGCGTTGGAGCGAAAAGGCTTTCTTGATCGGCACGCGCGTAAAGCCCGGGCGTTGATTACTCCAGCGATGAAAGTCAGAATCACCGATATCCCAATCTACGGCCAGATCCCGGCCGGCATGTCGGCTTTGACCGAGCAGACGATCGAAGGCCATGTCTCGCTCGATGTGCGTTCGGCCAATGTGTTGAAGAATCGCGGCACATTTGCCTTGCGCGTCCGCGGCGACTCCATGATCGGTGCGCACATTCTAGACGGCGATATTGTGATTTTGGAAGACACGAAAGAGGTGCAAAACGGCGATATCGTTGCGGCGTTAATCGACGGCGAAACGTCATTAAAACGTTATGTGGTCGAGCACGGCCGGCCATATCTCAAAGCGGAAAACCCTCGCTACCCGGATCTGGTTCCGGCTCGCGAGCTCAAGATTCAGGGCGTGATGGTGTCGCTGATTCGCAAACAAGAGCGACGGAGAAGGCACTGAGATAGAGGACGCTGGCTCCTTGTATCAACTGTTCACTTGAACATAATTACAAATATGCCATTTTCTCCGCAATGCCTGCGAGCGCCAAGATTATCGATCTGCGGAAACTGCTGGCGGAGCGTTTTCCGCATCCCGCCGTCCCGACGGCAACGCATTTAATCACTGGTTTACCTTTTCTTGATCAACCCGCTGGTGCCGGATTGCCGCGAGGCGCGCTCACCGAATTGATCAGCCCACGAACCAGCGCGGGAAGCGCATCGCTCATTCATGCGCTCATCGGTAGCGCAAATTGGGATAATTATTTCCTGGCGCTGATTGATGGACGCGATTCGTTCGATCCCTGCGGGTTGGACAATACCTTACTGCGACACCTGCTTTGGGTCCGCTGTCGCCAAGCATCTGAAACCATCAGAGCGGCTGATTTGCTTTTGCGAGATGGCAATTTCCCGCTGGTGATTGTCGATCTGGTGCTGAACTCGCCGGAAGAATTGCGCAAAATTCCGCAAACGAACTGGTATCGCTTGCAGCGGCTCGTCGAGTTAATCCCCACGGCATGTCTGGTCCTCACCCGATATGAAATGGTCGGCAGCGCACAACTGAAACTTGTTCTCGAAAATTCCTGGAACCTGGAAACTTTGGAAAAGCAGGATGTGATTTCTCAGCTGCGAATTGTTGTGAAACGATCGCATATGCAGTCAGAGATCAGAAGTCAGAAGGCGGAGGTCAGCTAAACTAATGTTCGCCACGATTTATTTGCCGAATTTCTATTTGCAGGCTGCTACCCGGCATCAGCCGGAATTTCACGCCAAGCCGATGGCATTGATCGAAGAACAGGACAGGAAACCGGTGATCATTCAACTCAACGACGCCGCGGCGAAAGCCGGAATTCGGAAAGGAATGACTCCGAGTCAGGCTCTGGCGCGATCGTTGCAGGTGATAATTAAAGTTCGTGCACGCGCGCAGGAAAAATCGATGCAGGAAATCTTACTTCACTACGCGTTTACTCTTAGTCCCTTTGTGGAAAATACTTCGCCCGGTGTTTGCACCATCCAATTTACAAAGTGGAATCGCCATCCTGTCGAGAACCGATTGGCTGGAAGCCAATGCCACGGCAATGTCTTGCGCGTTATCGAGCAATTGGCCAAAGGCGAAATCGCCGCGCAAGCGGCGATTGCTCCCACGCCAGATACCAGTTTTCTCGCAGCACATCTGGCCCGGCCAGTTTTGCAGATCGAAAATGCAAAAGAATTTCTTGCTCCCTTGCCAATAGAAACCCTGATCGAAGCTCGTTGATTAGCGGTTCTTTTTTGTTTTCCCGATTCTCTCTGTCTGTTTTACGGCGAATGATTTCACGCGGGCATACTCCTTCCAAACCCCCTTAGCGAAATCGCGCGGCCCGTATTCGAACAGCACGACGAAGGAAAAAGTGAAAACGATGAAGAGGGCGAACCAGAAAAGCCCGCGCAGCAGTGCCATGAAGAAAGAGTAGCCGCCGCGGATGGTGCGATCAATAGCCGCATGCAGTACAACATCTTGAATGGGATGGTGAAGCTGCCAAGCTATTTGGCCATGCGTGTGCCGTTGCTTGATCTTGGCGAACAATATCGTGCCCTAAGTGAACCGATTCGCGAGGCGATTGACGAGGTCCTGGCGAGCCACCGTTTCATTCTCGGACCAAAACTGCAGGCGTTCGAAAGGGCGATCGCCGCGTATTGCAACGCGCCGCACGCTGTAGGTGTTTCATCAGGAACAGATGCGTTGCTGGCGATCCTAATGGCGCTTGGAATTGGGCCAGGCGATGCCGTCATCACGACCCCTTACACATTTTTCGCCACCGCCGGCTGCATCGCGCGCGTCGGCGCCCGACCGGTTTTCGCCGACATTGATCCCGAAACATACAACATTAGCCCATCCGCGATTCAGGAATACATCGAGAATAATTGTCAGGCGGGTCCGGATGGCGCATGGAGAACAAAAAGCGGAGAGAAAATCCGCGCAATCGTTGCGGTTCATTTATTCGGCCTATGCTGCGAGATGGACGCGCTGCGTCAAATTTCAGAACGCTTCCGGCTTGATCTGATCGAAGACGCGGCACAGGCGATTGGCGCGGAGTCTCCGTTTAGAGGAGGAACCTCCAAAGCCGGGACACAGGGCGAAGTCGGTTTCTTTAGTTTTTATCCTTCGAAAAATCTCGGAGCTGCCGGTGATGCAGGGATGATCGTCTGCCGCGATGAAACGCTGGCGACGAAGCTGCAGATTATTAGAGAACACGGAATGGAGCCGCGCTATTTTCACCACGTTATTGGAGGCAATTTTCGCTTGGACGAAATCCAGGCCGCAATTCTGGGCGTTAAGCTTCCACTTTTGGACAGCTGGGCAGCCGCGCGACGAGCAGCGGCGGATTTTTATCGCGCAGAATTCGCCCGCGCGGGGCTAACGGAAAGAATCACTCCACCTGCCGAACCCTATCGCGATCGCGGCCTAACGAATCATCACGTTTATCACCAATACGTCATCCGCGCGCCAATGCGCGATGCGTTACGGGAGCATCTGGGCAAACGCGAAATTGAGACGGCGATCTACTATCCGCTCGGGCTCCACGAG
>QHPG01000178.1 GCA_003219005.1 Verrucomicrobiota bacterium | reverse complement strand
TCCGAGAAGGAAGTCTCGCTCGATATTTTGCAAAAGCTCGACAGCCTTGTCCCGAACGGAAATGTAATCATCAGTGGCAATTCGGTCCCAACGATCGACACAAAGTACATCCGCACTAATGTTTCTGCTCCGAACGGATCAACTATCGTCTTGGGCGGATTGATCGAAGACCAAAAACAGAAGCAATACCAGGGCATTCCTTATCTCTCGCGCCTTCCTCTCATCGGGGCAGCGTTCCGTGGCACATCAGCTAGCAAGGAACGCCGGGAGCTAATCATTCTTATGTGTCCGCAGGTGACCCTGACCAAGCTGGATGCCTATCGGCTGCGCCAAAAATGGGAGGACACCACGCATTTCGGTCCCGAACTCGATCAGGGCGAGTGTCAGGATTGCCCGAAGGTAGAAAGTGGCAAACAGATAAACTTGCCGCCGCCTGATTTTCCCGCCGCGAAAGATATCAATTAGCTCGGTTGTATTTTTATGAAACGAATGGCTTTTGTGCTAATTCTCGGCCTCGGCGCAACCATCGCGCACGCCGACGAGTACGACACCGTTTTGTTTCACGATATTTTTCGTTCGACCGATTCATTGGCTCAGCGAGACGAGTTTGGGCTCGTCCATCAGGGCCCCCATGTGAATGCCACAGATTTCGCGCCTAGATATCATTGGCGTTGGATGTATTACTTCAAGGCCCCCGAACAACTCATCTTGGACCCGGCTTATGTCGGCTCGATGCAAACAGCTCTGCGCCGGCTGGGTTATTACTGCGGCCCCGTTGACGGCGTCTTTACTCCAGTGGTAGCGGACGCCATCGCGCGGCTGCAAAAGAATTATTCCATGCGCGTCACCGGGACGCTGACCGATCCGGTGCGGCGCGCGTTACACATGCCCTGAGTTTCTCTGAATGAACTCAGCTCCCAGCCAATCCCTGATTAATTTGCTGCTGGAAAGCGGCGTGTCTTCGAACGAAGAAGCGGTCCAGTTGGCCACCAATCTGAACGGCGGTTCGTGGGTGGGCCAGGTGCTCGATTCGGGCAAGGTGGACGAAAATCGCTTTCTCAGCGCGATCGGCAATTTCTTCCGGGTGCCGGTGGTCTCCATGGACGCGAAAAAGATCGATCGCGAGACGTTATCTATTCTGCCGAGTCGTTTTGTCTTTCAGCATCACATTTTGCCCATCGAGGCGAAGGAAAATTCAGTCGTGCTGGCGACTTATGATCTTTTCAATTCTATTGGCCGCCAGCTGGCAGGGCAGCTTTTGAAAAAGCCGGCCGAATGGGTGCTGGTGCCGCGCGCGCAGCTTTTGCGCGCGATGAAAACGCTCTACGGCGTCGGGGCGGAAACTTTCGATGAAATTCTGAAGACGAATCGTTCCTTCGACGTCTTGCAGGACGGCGAAACCGCCATTGAGCTGAATGCCGACGATCCCGAGGCGTCCGTGGTGAAATTCGTAAACCAGATCATTCGCGAGGCAATTTTCGAGCGCGCGACCGATATCCATGTTGAACCGCTGGAAAACGATTTGCGAATTCGATATCGAATCGATGGAATTTTGCACGAAGTCGCTGTGCCGCCACAATTGCGCGTCCTGCAATCGGCCATTATCTCACGCCTGAAGGTGATGTCGCACATGGACATCGCGGAGCGTCGGTTGCCTCAGGACGGGCGAATGAATTTGCTCGCCAACAATCAGGAGATCGACGTGCGCGTCTCGACAATTCCAACAGTCAACGGCGAGTCAATCAGTCTGCGTCTGCTCAGCCGCGGCGATCAGCAGTTCAATTTCGACCGACTCGATTTGGGCGAGAAGCAGGAAAAGATCATTCGCCATCTCCTGACTCAACCGAACGGGATTATTCTTCTCACGGGGCCGACCGGCTGCGGCAAATCGACTTCGCTTTATTGCTTTCTCAGCAGCATCAATTCGGTCCAGCGCCGAATCATTACCATCGAAGAACCGGTCGAATATCGAATTCCCGGTGTTTCGCAAATCGACGTGAAACCCGAGATTGATCTAACTTTCGCCAAAGGTCTGCGTCACATTTTGCGACAGGATCCAAATGTGGTCATGGTCGGTGAGATTCGCGACGTTGAAACAGCGGACATCGCAATTCGCGCGGCCATGACTGGCCACCTTGTTTTCAGCACCCTCCATACGAATGATGCCGTAGGTGGCATCACGCGTTTGCTGGACATGGACGTGGAACCTTTCCTGCTCTCCTCGGTAGTGAAGGCGTTCATTGCGCAACGGCTGGTGCGCACGATTTGTCCCGATTGTATCCAAATGGTGGATTATCCGCGCGACTATCTGGCTGAGATCGGTGTTCCTGTGAAAGAGCTCGGCACGAGCTTCCAGCGTGGCGCTGGTTGCGATCAATGCCGCCATACCGGCTATCAGGGTCGCGCGGCGATCTATGAAATTTGTCTCATCACCGAGCCAATGAGGAAGCTGATCATGCAAAAACGCGATGGCGGCGAGCTCAAGCAATGTGCCATTACTGAAGGTATGGACACTTTGCGGCAGGATGGCTGGCGACGCGTCGCCCAAGGCAAAACAACTATCGAAGAAGTTGTGCGCGTCACGCAGACTGACGAAGTAATGGCTGAAACTACCGTAGAAGCCGAGCCGGTGGTAGCCGTCGAGTCAGCCGAAGCGCGCTGAGATCGATTATTGTCCCAGGCATTAGTCGCCACGCAATTGGCGAATCGCTTTGGCATAATCTTTCGAGTGAAAAATTGAGGTGCCGGCGACGAGTACGTTTGCGCCGTTTTCGATTGAGAGCTTGGCCGTGCCCGCGTTGATGCCGCCATCCACTTCAATGTCGAGCTTGCGATCCAGCGATCTGGCGCGTTTCATTTTGTGCATTTGATCAGCTCTAAATGATTGGCCACCAAATCCGGGGTGCACTGTCATGATTAGTAATATATCAATTTTGTGTAGGAATGGCTCGATGAGATCAAATGGGGTTTCAGGATTTAGAGTGAGCCCGGCGCGGCAACCGGCATCTCGGATCCGTTTCAACGTCTTTTCGACATCGTGTTTCGCTTCCGGCTCTACGTGAACGGTGATGGAGTTTGCGCCGGCTTCGACGAATCGCGGAACGTAATGATCGGCATGCTCAATCATGAGATGGACATCGAGCGGAAGACTCGTTAGGCCGCGCACAATTCTGACAATCTCTGGGCCGAAAGAAATGTTATCAACAAAATGTCCGTCCATGATATCACAATGAATCCAATCCGCGCCTGCGGCTTCGACGCGATGGATTTCGTCACCGAGTCGCGAGAAATCGGCGGCGAGAATGGATGGGGCGACGATGACTGGCATTTATCCGTTGGAGCGTTGAACCGTTGGAGTGGTGAAACAATCTGCGCGAAGGAGCTTTCCGCTTCAACGCTTAACGCTTCAGCATTTTAACGCCATACAAATGCCCTTGACGGCGCTCCGCACTGTTTCATGTTACGGCGTTTCAGGCTGGCGAATCGCGCCGCAGGGAAGGGTCCTGCGAAAAGGATCCGCTCAGACGGGTGAACGCGCTTCCTTCGGACTGGAAAGTGCTACTAATAAATAATTCATGTTCAACGGACTTTTCGGCTGGTTATCCAGCGACATCGGGATCGATCTCGGCACGGCGAACACTCTTGTTTACGTAAAAGATCAGGGGATCGTTCTGCGTGAGCCGTCGGTGGTGGCCGTGCAAGCCGGCACCAACAGGGTCTTGGCGGTAGGTGACGAGGCCAAGCGCATGCTCGGCCGCACGCCGGCGAATATTGTCGCGGTGCGTCCGCTCAAAGATGGTGTGATTGCCGACTTCGAAATTACGGAGGCGATGTTGCGGCATTTCATCAACAAAGTGCATAATCGCCGGGTGCGCGCGCGACCGCGGGTGGTTATCGCGGTCCCTTCGGGAATCACCGAAGTGGAAAAGCGCGCGGTGCGTGAATCGGCTACCCACGCTGGCGCGCGAGAAGTTTATTTGATCGAAGAACCGATGGCGGCGGCGATCGGTGTGGGACTTCCAGTGCAGGATCCTGCGGGCAACATGATCATCGATATTGGCGGAGGCACGACGGAGGTCGCCCTTATTTCGCTCTCTGGAATTGTATTTAGCCGAAGCGTGCGCGTCGCTGGCGATGAGCTGGACGAGGCGATCGTGCAGTACATGAAGCGCGCTTATAATTTAATGGTCGGCGAACGCACGGCCGAGGAAATTAAAATCAAGATCGGCTCGGCGTATCCGAGTGAAAAAGAAACGAGCGTAGAAGTTAAGGGGCGCGACCTCGTTGCTGGTTTGCCCAAGACGCTCATGATTACTTCTCAGGAAGTGCGAGAAGCGTTGCTTGAACCGATCTCAACGATTGTCGATTCAGTGCGCATTACCTTAGAGCGCTGTCCGCCCGAGCTTTCGGCAGACCTTGTTGATCGTGGATTAGTGTTGGCAGGCGGAGGCGCGTTGCTGCGCGGTTTTGACAAGCTTTTGAGCGAGGAAACAGGTTTGCCTGTCCATGTTGCCGAAGATCCACTCAGCGCGGTGGCGGAAGGGACCGGTAAATGCCTCAATGAACTTAAGTTTTTGCGTCAGGTGGCCTCAGCCGATCGCCAGTGGCGGTAACCAAGTGGCATCGGCTTCCAGCCGATCTTTGGACGTGGGCTGGAAGCCCATGCTACAGCGATGAGTCGCACAAACATTATCGCGCTGCTGATTTTTGGCGCCATTCTGGGATATTTTCTTACCTTCGGCCCGGATATGACGCAAAAGTTCAAGTCTGGCGTCTATCAGCTGCTGGCGCCATTTCTGACCAGCGGCTCAGGACTGAAAAAACAGATTACATCCGTGAGCACCGGGTTGAAGTCGCTCGATCAACTAGAGCGCGAGAACTCTGCACTTCAGGTCGAAAATCGGGAGCTGCGTGCGACCAACCAGGGCCTGCGCGATGTAGAGCACGAAGTGAATCGTCTGCGACACGCCCTCAATTATCGGGAGCGCTCGGTCTTCAAGTTGATCGCGGCAGAAATTGTGGCGCGTGATTCTTCCACGTGGTGGCGAACGGTCACGATCAATCGTGGCAAAAGAGATGGCATCCAAATCGATATGCCTGTGGTAACGGCCGAAGGTCTCGTGGGAAAAATCACCACTGTAAGCGACAACATCTCGGTTGTTTTGTTGGCCTCCGATGAAAACTGCCGGGTCGCGGCCTCGGTAGAAGGAAGCCGGGAGCAGGGGATCGTTTCCGGCGAGCGGGTGACCACCGGATTGAGTCCGTTTTTGGACCTGAATTTCCTAACGAAACAGGCTGACCTGAAGCCCGGCCAGAAAGTTTATACATCGGGAGTAGGCGGCGTTTTCCCGTCCGGTTTGCTGATCGGCGCGGTAAAAAGTTTTCGTGTTCGGGAGTTGGATGGACAAGCACAACTGACACCAGCGGTCGATCTCTCTCATTTGGAGGATGTGTTCGTAGTGACAGGCCGAAGATGATCTTCTTTTTTCTTCTGTTGGTGTTGGTGCTGGCGGCGCAGATTGCCGAGCTTTTCATTCCGGCGCTGCCGTGGCTCTACAACGCCCATGTCTATATCGTGCCCGTTATTGTTTTCTATGGGGCAATGGCCTTGCCATTTCCGCTCATGCTCGCGCTTGCGTTATACGCAGGAATTTTGCTGGACGCGCTTACCGTGCAGGTGATCGCTGGAAAGGTTGAAATCTCAACTGGATCGTCGATACTGCTTTACGGTGTGCTGGCAGGAATAATGCACGGCCTGAGACCGCTCTTTGCTCGCGGCCGGTGGGAAGTGCATTGCATCCTGAGTGGCATTTTCACTTCGTTAATAGTTTTGGCGCAATATCTGATGATTACATTCCGCCGCGGTTCTCTTGTTTTTACCCGTGAGATTTGGTGGCAAATCGGGGGGCCCGGTCTCATTGCCATGGCAGTGGCGCCAATCCTGTTCTGGCTTCTGCAATGGATGGGACGGATGACGGTTTATTCATATGGTCCCGAAAGGGGGCGACTCGAATGAAAAGAAGCCGTTTGACTTCGCGTATTCGGATTCAATTTCTAGGCTTACTGATGTTGCTGGGCATGGGCACTCTCGGCCTCAAGCTTTGGTGGATACAGGTGGCGCATGGCGCGGAATGGACTGCCCAGCTTCGCGGCAGTTCCCAAGCCACTGTGCGCATCCCCTCGGTGCGCGGCGAGATCAAAGATCGCAACGGCGTGACCCTTGTCCAAAACCGCGCCAGTTATGAGGTGGATTTTTATTTGCCAGAAATGGTCAAAGGTTATCGCGAACGCTTTGGTTCACCGCCCCTGACCGAGTATCGAGCGATTATCAACGGCATGCCGAAAGATCAGAAGGAGCCCGACATCATCAAGATTGTTAATGGCGGCATCGTCCCGCGTCTTAACCAGCTTGATCTGGCGCGCGACTACAACGCCGGCAAGTTGGAGCGGCACTATCGCAACGATACCGAGGTCCCGTTCTCGTACATCAAAGACATCGACTTTCCGACAATGGCGAAGTTTTCAGAGCACGATGTCGGACTACCGGGAGTGGACATCGCGATCAAACCGGTGCGCTCTTATGTTTACGGCGCGCTAGCGGCGCATCTTCTGGGTTATGTCGGCATGCCTAACGACATCGATAAGGAGGAAGCAGGCAAGTTCACCTTCTATCAGCAGGATATGGAAGGAAAATCCAACATCGAAAAATCGATGGACGAATACCTGCGCGGCAAACCTGGCGTGCGTTATTTGCGCAAGAACGCCAAGGGGACGATCGAGGGTGTGCTTCACGAAGATCCCCCGCAACAAGGCGCCAACGTTTTCCTGACCATCGATGCGCGCATTCAGTCGATAGCAGAGGAAGCGCTGCGTGCCGTGAGCCGGGCCGGAGCGGTTGTGGTCGACCCAAACAACGGCAACATTTTGGCGATGGCGTCTGTTCCATCGTTCGATCCGAATACTTTTATTCCGAGCATCAAAGCGAAGGATTGGAAAGCGCTGCAGAAAGACGAGGGCGATCCGTTGGTCGCCCGCGCGATTAGCTGCCTACCGCCTGGCTCGACATTCAAGCTAATCACGGCACTCGCCGGCCTGCGGGGCACAAAAAATCTCGCGGGCGCCAAGTACAGCTGCGGTGGCGGTGTGAGTTACGGCGATCACTTTTTCCGATGTTGGGTAGCCGAAAAACATTATACGCATGGCACCATCGGACTCGCCGATGCGCTCAAAGTGTCGTGTGACTCATTTTTCTATCAGTACGGTAACGCAGCCAGTATTCAGTCGATCGACGCTGTCGGAAAGATGTTGGGAATTGGTGAAGAGTCGGGTCTGCAACTAACGGGCGAACAAACGGGCAATATGCCCGGGCCGGAGTGGATGCAAATCCATCATCCTCAAGAGAGATGGTCACAAGCTCAGACTGCCAATGTTTCAATCGGCCAGGGATACACACTTGTTTCGCCACTTCAGTTGGCAATGGCCTATGCGGCGATTGCAAACGGCGGCGTGTGCTATTACCCCCGCCTAGTTGATAGAGTTTTGAAACAAGACGGCTCGCCTGTGCTTGACGAGCACGGCAACGTCGCCGTGCCTCAGACCCCGCGAGTGCGAACGGACTTACGCCAGGAAATCTCACCTGACAAAATCGACCTTGTGCGCAAAGGCCTTTGGAAAGTTGTTAACGAAGACGGCGGCACTGGTGGCAGAGCGCGTTTGAAAGATTGGGTGGTGGCGGGGAAGACTGGCACTGCGCAGGCCACCGAGCGTGGACAAGAGGAAAACGTGGCGTGGTTTGCGTGTTTCGCGCCATTTGACCACCCGAAGTTTGTGGTCGCAGTGATGGTGCAGGGCGCCTCTGGGCACGGCGGCGAAGTCGCTGGCCCAATCGCCGACAGAATCTTGGAGCGCTCGCTCGCGCTGGATGAGGGCAAATTCGACATGCAGGTGGCCTGGCTCCCGCCGGCGCATCACTCCAATCCACTTCAATTGATCAAGGCGGTGTCTTATCATGACAAAGGCGGGAATCTCGGAAGCGAGGACGAAGAAGATGCCCCCGAGTCGCAAAATGCCACGGCGCAGATGGCAAGCTCGGACGCCTCGCCTGATGTCGAACCGGAAGCAGATTCTCAAGGGCAAGTGCGGCGGCGAGGGAGTGCTCCTGTGGCCCGAGCGCTCCCGGCTGCGCCACCAGCCCCCCGCAACTTCTTTCAACGGCTCTTTGGAGTACACCCGCGATCGGCACCTGCACCGGCGCCCCCGCCGCCTAGCCGCCGACGCGGACCAACACAATGAATCCCCGGTCAGAATCACTGCGGCAGGACACAATCGGCAGTTTGCTTATGACCACTCAACTACTTCAATTTTATGATAGAGAAGGTAAGAAAAATTTTGGGGCTTCGCTCTCGCAAAACAGGGAACAAGCTCATACTCAGTGTAGAAAAACTCGAGTCTCGCGTCGCGTTGCTCGAGAATGGCCGGCTGGAGGAATACAGCGTCGAGCGTAAGAGCTCGCGAAACATCGTCGGCAGCATTTACAAGGGCAAAGTCAAAAACATCGAGATGGGCCTGAAGGCGAT
Organism: Verrucomicrobiota bacterium; assembly: GCA_003219005.1. GTDB lineage: Bacteria > Verrucomicrobiota > Verrucomicrobiia > Chthoniobacterales > UBA10450 > Udaeobacter. The sequence continues at coordinate 10,338 of QHPG01000178.1, read as the reverse complement.
GTTTGTTGACATCGGCTTCGAAAAAAACGCATTCCTTCATTTTTGGGATGCGATTCCTGCTGCGCTTGACAGCGGCATTGAAGAAATCGATCGGCGCACCAACAAGCGGCCCCGAAAACGGATCACCGTAAAAGACATACCGAGCATCTATCCAGTGGGCTCGGATGTAATCGTGCAGGTCACCAAAGGGCCGATCGGCACGAAGGGACCGAGGGTGACAACCAATCTCAGTTTTGCTGGGCGCTACCTGGTTCTGATGCCGTTTAGTGATCGCAGCGGTATCTCTCGAAAAATCGAGAACCCCAAAGAACGCGAGCGACTACGCAAGGTTGTGCGTGAGCTGGACATGCCCGAAGGGGTCGGCGTCATCATTCGCACTGTAGGCGAAGGCCAGCGCGCCAGATACTTCGTGCGCGACTTGCGTTTTCTTCTCGATCAATGGGCCAAAGTCGAGCAAGCCATTCGCGAGAATTCGGCCCCTTGCCGCCTTTTTGAGGAGCCTGACCTGGTTGAGCGAACCGTGCGCGATTTTCTGACCGAAGAAATCGAGGAGGTCGTTTGCGATGATCGCGCGTCAACGGAGCGGATGAGCGAAATGATTGGCCAGATTTCCCGGCGCGCGCGGAATCGGGTCCATTTTTACGACGGCGCGGCGCCAATTTTCGAGACCTACGGCGTGCAAAAACAAATTGACGACGCTTTTCACCGGCAAGTTTGGTTGAAATGTGGCGGTTACATTGTGATCGACGAGACTGAAGCGCTGGTAGCGATTGATGTTAATACAGGCCGCAACAAAGGCGGGCGCGATGTGGAGAAAACAATTTTGCAGACGAACCTGGAGGCGGCAGATGAAATCGCCCGTCAGCTCCGGTTACGCAATATCGGTGGCTTGATCATAAGCGATTTCATCGATATGAAGAGCCGTAAAGATCAGCAGGCAGTTTACAGCTTGATGAAGGAACGGCTCAACCGCGATAAAGCCAGGACCCATGTGCTTCCCATTTCACAGCTTGGCCTGATGGAAATGACTCGCCAACGGGCACAGGAAAGCCTGAGCGAGAGCATTTACCAGAATTGCCCTTACTGCGGCGGGCGCGGCGTTGTGAAAACGTCCATGACTACAAGCGTGGAATTGCACCGGACTCTCAACACCGTCATGCGCAAATACCAGGACAGCATTCACGAATTCCGGGTCATTCTGAACCCCGACGTGTTGAAACGATTGAAGGAGGAAGATGAAGAACTACTGGTGGAGCTGGAGCGCCGGTACGCAGGTCGCCTAATGTTTCGTGGCGACCCGACGTTTCACCATGAGAAGTTTCTCATTACGGACGCGAATACGGGGTCGGAACTGAAACCCTAGGGTGGTTTCAGCAGGTGTCAGAAAAAGCTTGCAATCTTTGTCCGCCCGGCTCAGACTCGGTGCATCCAGACAAGGAGCGAAATTCGTTATTGAACTTTGCGCTCCAAATGTTCGGAGGGTAAAACGAAACTTAACCAAGAGGAGAAATAATGAAAAGACTAGTGTTAGGCCTTTTAGGGTTCGGGATGATCGCTTCGGTTGCTTTTGCCGGAGAGACTTATTCCGGGAAAGAGATGAAACAGGTAGCTGCTCCGCCACCTTGTCCGCAATGGTACGCCGACAGAGAATTTAACATCTCGCTTTGGGGTACCTACATTTTCACAGGAAACAATTGGCAGAATGATCAATACCTCGAAGCCGACCATGCCTGGGGCGGCGGTATCGATGCGAAATACTTCTTCATGCGCTACATCGGCGTGGGGATTGAAGGCTGGGCCGTGAGTGCCAGACGGAGTGTCTTAGATGTCAATGAATTTGAGTCGCCCGGACAGGAGTTTTTCTTCGCCACAAGGAGCAATGAATCGCGCGCCGTGGGCGCCGTTTTAGGCACCTTGACGTTGCGTTACCCGATCCCCTGCACCCGCTTTTCGCCCTACATTTTTGGCGGAGGCGGTGCGATCTTCGGCGGGGGCGAAAGAGATACGTTTACGGATAGTGAAAGTCCCGACGTTCTGACTAATTTTCACTCCGACAGTGAAACGCGGGCAATCGGCCAAGTCGGTGGCGGCATGGAAGTCCGTTTGACCCCACATATCGGCTGGGTTAGTGACTTCAGCTGGAATTTTGTGGACGGGTCCCATAACAACTTTGGCATGGCCCGCACCGGCGTGAATTTCGCCTTCTAAGCAGCAGCAATAACATTTGCTACAGCGGCGTCCGCAATAACGGACGCCGCTTTTTTTTGTACGTGCAGGACAGGGAGCCGAACACTCAATAGGTTCTCCAACCCTTTGCGATCGGCATTTGCGAAGGCCGGTATGCGCACGAAATTATCCTGATGTCGTTCGTCGAAACCCTGGACAATTTGGCTTTGAGGAAGTCGGAGCTCGTTCAACGTTTCGAGCAGCTGATCGCCCCGAAATCCGATCGGGAACTCGAAGCGATGGCGCAGACTTCGCGCTCGCTGACTCTGCAAAATTTTGGACGTACGATGCGGCTGTTCGCGCCGCTCTATCTTTCCAACGAATGCATCAACAATTGTCGGTATTGCGGTTTCTCGCGCGATAATCCAATCCTTCGTGTCACGCTCGACGTGGATGAAGTGGTCGCCGAGGCGCAGCATCTCGCGCGTCAGGGGTTTCGGCAGATCCTTCTCGTCGCGGGCGAGCATCCAAAATTTGTGAGCCGCGACTACTTGGCTGAATGCGTGCGCGCTCTCGCTGCGGATTTTTCGTCGGTTTCCATCGAGGTGGGCCCGATGGAAACTGAGGATTACGCGCCGATTGTCGACGCCGGCACGGAAGGGCTCGTGGTTTATCAGGAGACCTACAATCGAGAAAACTATGCAGAAATGCACACCGCCGGTCCGAAACGCGATTTTAATTTTCGACTCGATTGCGCAGAGCGCGGATACGCGGCCGGTTTTCGACGGCTCGGCATCGGCGCGCTGATCGGTCTATCGCGCTGGCAGGACGAAGCCACGGCGCTCGCAGCGCATTTGGAACACTTATTTAAACACTGCTGGCAGGCACAAATCACTGTGAGTTTGCCGCGGTTGCGTCCCGCCGCCGGGGGATTTCGTCCGCTCTTCTCGATGACCGATCGCGAGTTGGCGCAGTTGGTTTGCGCGTTGCGCATTACGTTCCCGCAACTTGGCATCGTGCTGAGCACGCGCGAGCCCGCGCAGCTGCGTGATTCACTGGCTTTAATCGGCGTAACAATGATGAGCGCCGGCAGTCATACCGAACCCGGCGGCTACACTCGGCAAGGCCGCGACCATTTGCATCGCACCGTGCGCGGTCGCATCGTCGCGCCCGAATACCAGCATGGAGAAGATCAACTGGCCACCGGCCAATTCGAGATCAGCGACGAACGATCCGCTGCCGAAATCGCCGGCGTCTTGCGCCGTCGTGGGCTAGAACCGGTCTGGAAAGATTGGGACCAGGCATTTTGTGCAACCACGAATGGGCACGAATGAACACGAATGTTGAAGAGGAATGATGAATAACCAATGTTTCGCGCGCGCCGAGCGCTTTGGAGTGCGGCGGCTTGACACCGCTTCACCGCTGCACCGCTTCAACGCTTCAACCCGGCGAAGCCCATGACAATCTCGCTCAATGGCGAAACTGTGAATAGCCACGAAGCCAAAACGGTCGCGGAGCTAATAGACCGTTATCAATTGCCACCCCAATCGATTCTGGTGGAGCACAACGGCCTCGCCGTGCATCGACACGAATGGTCAGAGCGATCATTGTCCGAGGGCGACCGCATCGAATTCATCCGCGTCGTCGCGGGTGGCTGAGAATAAATTATTCTGCGCTTTTCACCACGACGCGCATGCCGTCGGTTTGGATGACAGTGACTGGCGTTTGTGGCGCGATGAATTCGCCTTCGGTGACAACATCGACTACGTGATCGGCGAAACGCGCTTTGCCGCTCGGCCGCAAAACGGTGACCGCAATGCCTTGCATCCCGGGGGCAAGAGCGAGCGCAGTCGCGAATTGCCGCGGCGCACCGGCGAGCGACGGGCCGGGCGGGTTAGAATCGATCAAGGCAAATCGCCGGTAAAAGCTCGTGCGCGGCAGGTAGCGCGCGAGGAGCGCGATGATGATGAATGATCCAACAATCGCAATGAACATGTTAAGCAATGGCATCGCGAGCATTTTGCCGGTTGGGAAAAAGTTTTGCCCCGGATAACGATCGATCATTGTCCAGAGTAACGACGCCAAGATGAGGAATACGCCGACGACACCGAAAACGATTGTGCTGTGCGCGAAAAAGAGAATCTCAATCAACACGAGAACCATTCCGAGGACGAACAGCGCGACAACTTCCCAGCCGGCGAGCCCAGCCAGGTAATGCCCAAGGAAGAAGAGTGCGAAACAAATCGCAGAGATAATTCCGGGCCACGTCACACCCGGAATCTTGAATTCCAAATACGCGCCGAGGATTCCACCCAGCAGAAGCAAAGGCGCGAGCGCGGTGATCCGAAACGCGATTTGCTCGAAGCCGGTAGGTTCGACAGTGGCGATATTGCCCTTGAGTCCGGCTTTTTTGGTTAGATCGGCAATGGAATCGACAATGCCTTCCGCGAGCAACGGTTTGTCATTGATCCGTTCAGTCGCTTCCTGAGCATTCAGAGTCAGGATCGCTCCCTTGGGATGAACAACGCGGTCGCCGATTTTCACTTCCTTGTCTTTGTTCATGAACGCCTCGGCGACGTCGGGATTATGTCCGTTCTTGATCGCAGAGCCGCGGATGAGCGCAGACCAGTACGAAATCGTCTTTTCCTTCGCAGTGGCGGGTAGGTCTTCACCCGTTGAAAGGATCGGAGCGGCGGCGCCAATTGCGCTCACCGGCGCCATGTAAATGTGTTGCGTTGCGATGGCGATTAGCGCGCCGGCAGAACCGGCGTTTGTGTTGATGAACGTGTAAGTGGGGATTTTCGTTTGATTGAGCGCGTTCACAATATCGGCCGCGGCATCCAATCGCCCGCCCCACGTGTTCATCTCGAAAATAATCGCAGAGGCTTCGTCGCTCTCGGCTGTTTTGACTGCGCGGCGCAAGAACGCCAGCAGAGAGGGCGCGACTTCGCCGTGCAACGGCACAACGACAACGTCGCCTTTGTGGATGACCTCGCGCGCGTGACCGGTTGCGGGTATGAGCGGCAAGATCGCTGCCCAAACCGCGGTGATCCGCATTGTCATTCCGAGCGTAGCAAAGCGAAGTCGAGGAATCCCGTGGCGACACCTTAAAGTAAAGCAGCGGGGTCCCTCGACTTCGCTTGGGATGGCCGGCGAATTACTTTTCCTCCATTTGAAACGGTGCCGCACTGCGTAAGTTTGGCATCGCTTCCAAATGCAAACGAGGCAAAAATAATCAGGCGCGCATGGGAACGATTCCTTCGGAGACAATCGAGCAAATCGCCGCCGCGAACGACATCGTCGAAGTAATCGGCTCGTATTTTCCGCTCAAACGCGCGGGAGTAAATTTTAAGGCGCTCTGTCCGTTTCATCAGGAGAAAACGCCGTCGTTCACGGTGAGCCCGAGCCGGCAGACATTTCATTGTTTCGGTTGTGGTGCAGGTGGGAGCGTCTTTCGGTTCGTGATGGATTACGAGCATACAGATTTTCCGTCAGCTGTGCGCAAACTTGCTGCGCGAGTCGGCATCACGGTGGTGGAGAAGCGTGGCGCGGCGGATGAAGATCGACAGCACGAGACGCGCCGGACGCTGTTGAAACTTCATGGTGAAGCTGCGGAATGGTTCCATGAAAATTTAATCAAGAGAGAGGTCGGCGAACCGGCACGACAATACCTCAAACAGCGCGGCATCACGGCGGAAATCGCCAAGCGCTGGCAACTCGGCTACGCGCCTGACGAGTGGGGCGCATTCGGGAGTTGGGCGCGCGCACGCGGCTACGATGCGCGCGACCTGATTACGAGCGGCCTGGTCAAGACCAAGGACGAAACCGACTCCGACCAAAATCAAACCTCAAACCTCAAACCTCAAACCTCATATGATCGTTTTCGCGGGCGCATCATGTTCCCAATACACAACGACGTGGGCGAAGTGATCGCATTCAGCGGACGGCTCCTGCGAGATGAAGAGGGCGCAGCGAAATATTTGAACTCGCCCGAGACGCCGCTTTTCCGGAAAGGCAACGTGCTTTTTGGACTGCACAAATCCAAACGGGCGTTGATCGAGGCCAGCTGTGCGATCGTGTGTGAAGGACAAATCGATTTAATCAGTTTGTTTGAAGCGGGAATCACGAACGTCGTCGCGCCGCAGGGCACAGCCTTTACGGAAAATCAGGCCCGAATCCTGAAGCGCTACGTGGACGAAGTAGTTCTGTGCTTCGATTCAGATGCGGCCGGTGCCAAAGCCGCCGAGCGTTCTCTCGATGCGTTGTTGCAAAACGATTTGATCGTGCGCGTAGTGGAGCTGCCGCCAGGCGAAGATCCCGATTCCCTTGTTCGTCGGGAGGGGAAAGAGGAATACGAAAACCGCATCGCAGGTGCGCGAGATTTTTTTGATTATTGGATCGAGCGTGAGATGGGGGCGGCGGACGTGAGCTCTCTCGGTGCGAAATTACAGGTCGCGCGCAGACTGGCTGAAACTGTCTCGCGGGTGCACGATCCGCTCATGCGCGGGGAGGTAGTGAACAAGGCGTCCGCGCGGCTCGGTGTCTCTCCCGCGGATTTTGGAACACTCCTCTCGACAAAGCCTCGCGGAACCGCTTTCTCGGAGACGCCATTGTCTGGGCGTGCTCGGGCGGCGCCAGCGCCGCGACACGACATTGCGATGCTTTGCCTTGTGGCGTTGCGCGATGGGCCGGCACGAAATTTTCTTCTCGCACGAAATTGGCGCGAGACTCTCGAGCAAGTCCCGGACGCGGAAATTCTCATCCGCATTCTTCAAAGTGAACTGCATCCTGATGATCCTGCATCGCTGAGCGCTTTCATGGCCACGCTGTCCCCCGCGGAAGAGGCGCTCGTTTCAGCATGGCTGCTGCAAAAAGTACCCGCCGCCGCGGAAACGATGGTTGAGAAATGGTGGCTTGGCATTCGCCATGCCGTGCTGAGGCGCCGGCTGGCCGCCGCACAGAACCGCATAAAACTTCCGGAACTAAGCACCGGGGACATCGTAAATTTGCAGAAACAAATTCTTGACCTGCAGGAACAGCTCCACGAGCTTTCGCAGCCCGTCGGCGCGGCCGACAATTAGGTGTCGATCAATTGTCGTGCGGCAGGTCGAAGGTCTTAGTCAATCCGTAACCACACTATCTTGGCCAGGCATTCGAAACGAAGGGGAGGCAGGCGACAATCGTCGGCGCAACGGCTTAATCGAAGCCATCGTCGCCGCAGCGTACCAAGACGGTCTTTCGCCCTTCGAAAGAATCGCAAAAAGCCGGGAATCGCTACGCTCAAAACCAAGCGCATCAGGCCCAGTTCGACGCGGAGTAATAACGGATCGCTGCCTGAACGAGCGGGGCAGTTGTCGGCCGCTGATTTATTTTCGACTATTGAAGTCCAGAATCGCATTCGTGAACTGATCAAGCTGGCAAAAGAACAAGGCTACCTGACATTTGATGATCTAAACGAGGCCTTACCTGAGGGAGTCACCGACGCTGATGAACTGGATCTTATCCTTACGCGGCTGCGCCGTTTGGAGATCGACATTATTGAAGCGTCGGAGGTGGATCGCTACAAGGATGGTAAGAAAGACGCCGACGAGGAGGAAGAAGAGGAAGAGCGACCAGAAACCAAGGTTGATATTCTGGACGACCCGGTGCGGATGTATCTCAAGCAGATGGGCCAGGTGCCGCTCCTGAGCCGGGAACAGGAAGTCGAAATATCCAAACGGATCGAAGAAGCCGAGGGGATGGTGCAAAAGCACATTAGTCGCTTTGGCTTCGTTGCGCGCGCCCATCTGGACCTTGCCCAAAAGCTGCTCGAGGGCCGGGAACGATTTGACCGAGTGATTCTCGACAAAAAAATCGAGAGCCGGGAAAGATATATAAAGAACCTCCCGCGTCTTTGCAGACAGGTGGAACAATTAAGCGCCTCGATTAGCCGGCAATTTTGCGATCTTATGCGCAACTCTTCGAAGAAACGTTCCCAAAAGTTCAGGGCCTTGCAAAGAACCATGAGTTCGCTGCAGCGGATTTATCCGCATTTTTTTCTCAAGCAGAGGGTCACGGAGGAATTTGTGCACCTGGCGGACGACGCGCATCACACGTCGCTTTACCTTCAAACCGAGATTGCCAAAAATCCTCGCAGTCAAAAAAGGCGGCTGCAACTTCAGAACAAGATGCGCGAGTTAGAAAAGGGCCTTTGGTTTTCGCTTTCTGACTATGCAGAAGAGTATCGGACACTGAAGGGCTGGTTGCGTCAGGCGTTCAAGGCCAAAACCGAAATGGTTGAAGCCAATCTCCGTCTGGTTATTTCCATCGCAAAAAAGTATACCAATCGCGGCCTGTCGTTTCTCGACCTGATCCAGGAAGGGAATATGGGATTAATGAAGGCGGTCGAGAAATTCGAATATCGGCGGGGCTACAAATTTTCCACTTACGCGACGTGGTGGATTCGGCAAGCCATCACCCGCTCCATCGCCGACCAGGCTCGCACGATTCGAATTCCCGTGCACATGATTGAGACCATTAACAAGCTCATGCGTGTACAAAAACAGCTGGTGCAGGAATACGGGCGAGAACCGTCGCCTGAAGAAGTCGCGGAAGAAGTGCTCCTGCCAGTGGATCGTGTTCGCGCAGTGCTGAAGATGGCCCAGCAACCAATCTCGCTCCAGTCCCCGGTAGGCGAGAGCGAAGAAACAAATTTCGGCGACTTCATCGAGGACAGAGGCGCGGAAAATCCGAGCGATATGACGGCCATTGCCTTACTGAAGGAAAAAATCAAGGACGTGCTGGAGACGTTGACCGATCGAGAGCGACAAGTGCTCGAACAACGATTTGGGCTGGTCGACGGATACAGCCGAACCTTGGAAGAAGTAGGCCGGCAGTTCCAAGTTACTCGCGAGCGCATTCGCCAGATTGAAGCAAAGGCGTTGCGCAAAATGCGGCATCCAACCCGTATTCGACAACTGGAGGGATTCCTGGAAGCGCCCGGCTTGTAAATATCGATGTTGTCACCCATTCGAGCGCAACTTCCACCTCTGTAAATAGTTCAATTGACTGGAGACTATGGAACGTCAAGATGACAACGAGTTGTGGGATATTTTGGGCCGCGCTCCCGAGCCCACGCTCTCGCCATTCTTCGCCCGGAATGTGCTGAGAAAGATCCGCCAGGAAGCGACCGGTTTCGGCCGGGCGCGGTACTGGTTTAGCCTGCGAAGACTTGTTGCAGCATCCGCTGTGGCAGTCGTCGTGGTCGGCATGGCTATCGCCACGCATCATCCAGTCTCACAGAGAGCGTCTGCAAATGATTCAGACGTGGTGGCTAAAATCGATCCACAGGATTATGACGTCGTGGCTGATCTGGATGAATTGATCGCCTGGGATGAAAACACTGTGTGGGAAGAAAAGCCGACTTTGTAAATTAGCCGTTGCTCTGTCGGTTTTCGCTTTATCCTGCGCTGCCGCGCAAGGGCAACCGCAAGGACAACCACATCGACCCATGGGTCGGCCAGCCAGCGGAGCTCCTCACGGCCCGCCATCAGGCTCGAGCATACGCGAGCGGTGGCAGGCACTTCCTCCAGAAGCTCGGCAAAATTTCCAGCGCAACGCCGAGCGCTGGATGCGGATGAGTCCGGAGGAGCGCAACGTCATGCGGCAGCGAGAGAATCTGCGCCGTGAGACCATCAAACGGGAGACTGAAGCGGCGGTTCGGGACTCCGGCCTCCATCTGAGTCCTCAGGAACGCGCTCAATTCGAATCCCGCTACATTCAGGAACGCCGAAAAGTGGAACAAACTCTGCGACAGCAAATCGAAGCGGAACGGCAAAAAGAACTTCCGTCGCTAATTCAGCAATTGAAAAAAGAGTTCCAAATTGATCAGCCTGCCAGGACCCCCGCGACCAAGGCGGCGGAGTCGCCTAATTCAAAAAGGTAGATCTTCTTTTGCGCATTGCCTGACGGGAAGGGGATTTCGCCCCTAAAGAAATGTTGCTGGCTCGAAATTGCTTTCGAGCCAGCTCAGTCTGGATCTAGATTTCTGGATCCTACGTCACCTTTAGTATCGATAATAATGGTGGTGACGATGGTGGCGGTAATAACGATGCCCGCCGTACCAATAATAAGGCCGGTAATAGCCATAGTACGGATACGGCCGGTAATAGCGGTACGGGTAATAATAGCCAT
>QHPG01000114.1 GCA_003219005.1 Verrucomicrobiota bacterium | reverse complement strand
GCCTTCCAATCGACGTCAAAGATGATGCGATTTCGATCTTGCCGAACGGAGATGCCAGTGCGCTGGAGCTGACGACCGAGCCGTATCCAGGTTTTCCCACCGACATGCAGGCGCAAATGTGCGCGTTACTCTCGACGACAGACGGCATCAGTGTCATCACAGAGAACATTTTTCCGCAACGCTACATGCACGTTGCTGAGTTAAAGCGGATGGGCGCACATGTCGATCTTGAAGGCGTGACTGCGGTGATTCAGGGCGTCGATCATCTCTTTGGCGCGCCGGTGATGGCAAGCGACTTGCGTGCGTCCGCAGCGCTGGTGCTTGCGGGACTGAAAGCAGATGGCATTACCGAAGTGAGTCGCGTCTATCATATCGACCGCGGCTACGAGCGGCTCGATGAAAAATTGAGCGAACTCGGCGCACACATCGAACGCGTAAAAGCAGCGTAATCTGATCTTTTTTCTTGCTCTTCTCATAGCAAGCAGGCAGTCGTTGTCTTAAGCAAACGAAAGGTCACAACATGGATCAACCATCCCCGCCAAGCCCATCCACTTCATCCGATGTCCGCACGTGGTGCGTCCTCTGCCACGCTAGCGCATTACTCGGCTTGTTTTTTCATTTCCTTGGTCACATTCTCGGGCCGCTCATTGTTTGGCTCTTGAAACGCGGCGACTCGCCTGAGATCGACGCATACGGAAAGGAATCGCTCAATTTCCAAATCTCGATGCTGATCTATGACGCGGTTGCCGCGATTCTTTGCATCGTACTTATAGGCATCCCGATCTTGATCGGGCTTTGGATATTGAACACGGTGCTTGTCATCATTGCATCGGTTAAAGCCGGTCAGGGTCAGTTCTATCGCTACCCGTTTACAATCCGGTTCATCAGTTAACTGCCCGTCGATCCCGAGCGGAGTCGAGGGGTTCCCGTTGCGCCGGTTTTGAGATAACTTCATGGGATTCTTCGACTCCGCGGAGTTCACCCTAAGCGAGCGAAGCGAGTCGAATGGGCTCCGCTCAGAATGACAGTGGTGGTTAGCGTGTTTTCGCCAATCGATGCAACGTCTTTAGATTCATCACGTCTTCGCGGAGGTCCTTTCCCTTTGGTGTTTCCAGCACTTTCGGAATTTTACGGAAACGGCGGTCCCGCATGATGAATCGGAAAGCATCCAAGCCAATCCGGCCCTTGCCGATGTGTTCATGTCGATCAACGCGCGAACCGCGCGCGGTTTTGGAATCGTTGAGGTGAATGGCAACAAGACGATCCAAGCCGATCATGCCATCGAATTCGCGCAACGTCTTTCGCGTTGAATGTTCGCTGCTGATGTCGTACCCCGCGGCGAAAAGATGCGCGGTATCGAGGCAAACGCAGACGCGTTCTGGCTCACGCACATTGGCAATGATGAAAGCGAGATGCTCGAACCGATGACCGATGCACGAACCCTGTCCGGCCGTGGTCTCGAGGGCGATTTTCGTTTTCACGTGCGGAATTTTGCGAAACACCTCGTCGATCGAATCGATGATTTTCTCCAAACCCACTTCTTCGCCTGCGCCGAGGTGCGCACCCGGATGCAACACTAGAAACGGCAACTCAAGCTGGTCTGCACGCGTGAGTTCCTCCGAGAGAGCGCGAATCGAATTTGCATGAAACTGCGGATTCGTCGCAGCCAGGTTGATGAGGTAATTGGCATGCCCAAAGATTGACGACAGTTCACCCCGCTGGACATGATCAAGGAAAGCGCGGATTTCCTCTGACCTCAGCGGCCGGGCAAACCATTGCATGTTGTTCTTTACGAATATTTGCATGGCGGTGCAGCGGATTGAACGCGCCCGCTCAATCGCCATGCTCACTCCGCCGCGGATGGACATGTGCGCGCCCACGAGAATTGTTTTTGTCATTTCGAGCGGAGTGAAGCGGAGTCGAGAAATCTCTCGCTATGCCTTTGCCAAAACTGCAAGCCGTCTATTCAGAGATGTCTCGACTTCGCTCGATCTGACAAGACGTCAGAATACCTTGGGGTGCCAGTCCGGCTTCTTCAAGCTTCCTGTGCCTGCGTATTCGAAAAGTTTGTACATCGGCGTGAGTAACACGCCCGGGCCTTTCATGTTCAAGCGCAAACTGAAATCGAGCTTATCGTCGAGAAAATGAATGTCTCCATGACCCAGCATGCTGAAGAGCGCGCCCGCGGCTTCGAAATCGTCGGTGTGAATAATTCCCTTCTCGACCTTGAAATCCGCGGTCGCTGTGCGGGCGATGCTGTATCCGCTGCCTGGGACGATGGCGTTTAGAATTCCTGAGAGGGGCCCGAAAATTGGAATGGCGAAAACACTGCCATTGCTTACTTCCACTTTTCCATCGCCGCGCATCGTGCGCCAATCAGTGCCCAGACCGGTGAAATCATAGGTGCCGTTCAACACGCCCTGCGCGGTCTTGTAGTTGTAGTACAAATCGGTCAGCAATGGAAAATTAATCTCGCTTAGCGAGACCCTTGCCCGGTAACGGGGATCATTTCGCGCCAGCGATATGTCGGCATTCCCACGCAAGGCGCCGGCGAGAAGAGCGCCGCGAAGATCACTGATTTGCAGGCGGTCGTTGGTGAAGAGCAACCGCCCGGCGACGCGGTCGAACGGCAGCGTTTTTCCAAGAAAGACATATTCCATTCCACTAGCGCCATCCACCTTGATCTCCAGACGCGTGTTTTTGCCGCCGCGAAATTGGTAAACGCCGTTGGCGGTGACATTGGGCGGACGCCGGAATTTGTATGGCGCCACAGTCTTGGAAACCTTTGGGTCGATCCAGAAAATTGCCTCAGCCGGGTTCAACGAGCTTCTGATATTTGAGACGCGCACCTCATGTTTTTTAAAATCGTAGGTGAAACTGCCCGCACCGATGCCCTCATCACGTGCCACATGAAAGTCATCGCAAGTGAGCGCGCCATCGGCGAAATGAATTCTGGTATTGGCGCTGTTCATCCATACCCCATGGAACCGGCTGCGCCCCAAGACAACGGTTCCCTCGCCTTGCCAACTCTCTGGATTGCGATCTGTGCCACGGATTTCGAGCCGGATTGCAGGCGAACGTTGCCACTGCCATTCCCGCAGAAATTCATTTAGCTCAACGGAAACAAACGGACGAGCTGCCTCTGGAGATATCGTGCTCTCAATGTTCAGGCGAAAGTCGGACGGCGCATCGAAGAGATCCGCCCTGAGCTGGCCCGTCTGATGGCGCACGCGCAAATCCCGAACCAATGTGCGCTCGCCCTCCCAGGAAAAATCGGCAGTGAGATCAGAGAAGGCGGCCTTCTTGTACGTAAACCGTCCAAAAGCAGCGTGCCCGATGATTTTTGGCCGAAATCGATCCCGTCCGAAATTGACCGAGCCGGAAATCTCGACCAAGGGCGGCGAGTGAAATTCCATGCCGGCGAGCGGTCCGCCCAAGCCAAAAGCGTCAAGAAACGCCTTCAAATTCAGGCTGCTGCGCGCTTCGAAATTGGCGGTGTTCGTCTCCCAGTTCCAATCAGCGCGTCCGGCAAAACTGCCGTTGCGGTCGCTCCATTCGCAATGTGCAATGTTCAAGTGCTGATTATTCCATTCGGCAGCAGCGGACAGATCTCTCATTTCGTAGCTGCCGCGTTGTAATCGGTCCCCGTGTAGCGTCGCCTCCACGCGCGCCTTTTCGATTTCCGCGATGTCTCCGCTGAATTTCAACTGCAACGATGGAACCGCGGCGGGGAACTTGAACTTTTGCAATTCATTCAAAACGCGCTGCGCAATCAACAAATGTCTTTGCCATTCTTCGGGTGAAATCGGAGGCGATGGCTGATAATTCTCGCGCTTGATTAATTGCCCGGTCGCAGAAATCCGAATTCCACAGAGGATTCCCTCGGCCTGACTGACATAAATTTGTTCCGGCGGAAAATAAACATGGGCGCGGAAGTCGGTGAGTTGCGCTCTATCGGCTTTCCCACTCGCCGTCTTGAGTGGAAGGGTGATTTGCGCATCGCGCACATCAAGCGCGTTGAGAAACGGCTGATGATGGATGAGCGCAGCGTAATTGATATCGAGCGAGACTTCGCTAATCAGGGCAAGCGTGTTTTCGCGATTTTTGTAGTCGAATATCCTTACATTTTTTGCGACCAGACCGCGGAAGGGGTCCAGCGTCAGGCGTCCTATGTAAGCTTCTACACCGCGTTTGTGTAGTTCCTCCACGACCCGTAAGCGCCATTCCCGGCCAAATCCCCTCTTGGCGAGATAATAACCGCCGCCAATAATCCCAAAAATTACGGCGAGGATCGCCAGACGCAGCACGCTCAAAGCGATTCGGCGTCCCCATGCCCGTTTTCGACGGCGGACGGAAGTCCCGAAATCTCTCCGGGGTGGCTGAAGAACGGCGGGCATCAGTTTTCGTTGAAGCGTTGCAGCGTTGAAGCGATAGACAAACTTAACGCTTTAACGGTTCAACGCCTCAACGTGATTTCAACCTCTGACCTGCCCGCTCTTAACGCGTCATTTAATCTGGTGAGTACCATCTTCATTTCAATGGGCTGGTACTTCATCCGGCATGGCGCGTGGCGGCGTCATATGACATGCATGATCGTAGCTGTGTTGTCGTCGATTTGTTTTTTGGTTGGCTACATCATCTATCACGCCCAAGTCGGCGAGAAATCTTCGGGATACACAGGTTGGATCGCTGTCGTTTACTTCCCGATACTGGCTTCGCACGTTCTGCTTGCTTTCGTGACTTTGCCCCTGGTGATCTTGACGCTTATCCAGGTTTTTCGGCGCCGATGGGACCGGCACAAGCGGATCGCACGCTGGACGATCCCGATCTGGCTCTACGTCTCGGTCACAGGGGTGCTTGTTTATTTGATGCTCTACAAATGGTTTCCTCCGGGAACGTGACACAGGCAACCTGCCTGCAAGGTTGCAACGAGTGGCGGTCTCCAGTCCGCCGCTGGGGTGATCTGGAGATCGCCTCCCTCGATGATCCAGACAATCCTGTCTGCATCACGCCAAGTCTTGCGCTCGGCGATTATTTGATGTTTGATCACACGGTGCGCAGCAGCGCGCGCGTGAGAAAGTTATGGTGACTATTGCGACGTTTAATGAGCCGGCCAAAGCGCGGCAACTGAAACGACGTTTCCAGGATGTGGGGCTACAGGCCGATGCCCACAATGAAGCGCCTCTGCAACAGGTCGGTTTCATGTCGCGTCCGCAAGCGAATGCGAAAGTGATGGTGGAAGACAGCGATTTCGAAAGGGCGCAGGAGCTT